>JADKDR010000004.1:0-300000 GCA_016714535.1 Bacteroidota bacterium | reverse complement strand
ACCCGAAAGTGTAAAAATAAGCGGATCGCGTGTATCGCAACCACCCGAAGGGTATGCCATTTCTGCAATTATAGTAATCGAATCCTGCGTGGTCGGATTAGGCGGCACAAGATTTATATTTAAAATTGTTTGCCCATACATGGCTGCACTAAGCAACCCAATACAAATGGTTAAAAATGCTTTTCTCATGTTTTAAATTGTTATTTGGTTAATAATTTTTTAAGACGTTATTACCTTCCTGATAGCTGCATGTTTTTGATTAAGTGTGTATCAAATATAGTTAGTATTGTTGAAATGGTTTCTATCGTACATACAAAATTTAGTTTTTTGAAAATATTCTGTAACAAAATGGCGTCTTACATTGTACCATTCATTAAATAATTGTCAGAAGATTTATCTTTGCAGCAATTGCATTATGATTAAAAAAATCTTTATCACTTTAGTATTTTGTACGTTATTCCTGCACTCATACAGTCAGGAAAATGTGTACATACATAAAATCGAAATGCGGCAGGGAGTAAAGACTGATGTTTACACCATCGATTACAATAACAAGCTTTATAAGGTAGAGCAACAATTTTCGAAAACCACTTTTTATAGTATTGATGGAACAACTATTTCATCTGCTGACCTGGCAACACATGAGGCATTTATAAAACAGTTACTTACAAATTCTGTAAAGGCCGAGGCTGCTGCGAAACAAAACATTGCGCATGAAGAAGAGGTTGTTGTCAAATTGAGCGAAAATGTTCAGTTTACCATTCAGGATGAAAACCTTAAATCAATTTACAAAGGGAGTAAAAAAATGATGTCCAAGATATCGGGAATTTTCAATTAGCTCTTCATGGAGGTGTTGCTTTCAAGAAAAAATATGATACTACGAATTATTGACGTGCAATAATTATAAATCAATTTTGGAAATTTGTCTCTCCTACAACATACAAAGGTCGGTTGCGTATGTTGGCACTCATGCGACTAATGTATTCTCCAATAATACCAATGCATAAAAGTTGAATACCACCCATAAAAAGAACGGCAATAAGAATGGATGTCCATCCTTGAACGGTTTCATCGGTAAAAAATTTTGCATACAAGGCCTGTAATATCCAAAAGAAACCAAAGGCGCTAACCACAAAACCCGATATGGTTGCAAAGCGCAACGGGAAGTTTGAAAAAGAAGTAAGGCCATCCATGGCAAGTCGAAACATTTTTTTGAGAGAGTATCCTGTCTCGCCTGCTAACCGGGCTTCGCGGTTATACTCTACATAGGTTTGCTTAAACCCAATCCATGGTATTTGCCCTCGCAGATACTTTTGTTGCTCGGGCATACGCTTAAGCACATCCACCACTTTGCGGTGTATGATACGAAAGTCGCCTGTATCAAGGGGAATATCGATAGAAGTCATGCCGGCCAAAATGCGGTAAAAAATGCGCGCGGTAAACTTTTTCATAAAGCTTTCGCCACTACGCGACTTGCGTTTAGCATAAACCACCTCGTATCCTTGCTGCAGTTTAATATACAAATCGGCAATTAGCTCAGGGGGGTCTTGAAGGTCGGCATCAATTATTACTACGGCTTCACCGGTGCAATAATCCAGACCGGCTGTTACAGCTATCTGATGTCCAAAGTTTCTGCTAAAGTCAATGTATTTAATATCCGTATTATTAGTTGCAAGCCCTCTTATTAATTCGATACTTCGATCGCGGCTACCATCATTAATAAAAACATACTCACATACCAGGTTGAGAGGTTGCAACACATTTTGCAAACGACCAATAAGCGAGGGGATATTTTTTTCCTCGTTATAAATAGGAATGATTACCGATAATTGATACATATGTAAAAATTGCGGTGGCGAAGATAATTATTTTAAATAAACGCAATCTTACCCACCCGGTATTTATGCAACAACAATAGGATATTAAAAAGTATATGATAACCGTTACAAAAAAAAATTCCGGATAAGCTTTCATGTTGACTTACCCGGGATTAAAACCTGCCCCTTTACTTACAGATTTTTAGCGTTTCATGATGATGAGAGTTTGAGAAGTTTGTTTTCCATCCGCGGTGAAAAGTAAATAATACATGCCGTTTTCATAGGCTGACAAGTCCAGGAAGTTTTCATGGCCGGCACCTGTCAGTTGCTTATTGTTTTCAAGAATTAATTTTCCTGTTATATCTGTTACTTTTATATTCAATTGTGAAATGGGTTGTGAGGAAATTATCTTCACCATTCCATTACTGCTTGGGTTAGGTGAAAGTTTAATAACATCTTGTAGTGTAACTTCTGTAATACTCATAGCACCCAGCTTGTTTGCATAAATTGTGTCGCAATAGGTATATGTATTGTTTCCTATTACATATGTAACACATACAATATACGTTCCACTGTCTGCATACGTGTATTGAACAACGGATCCTGATGCGCTAAAAAAGGTAGAATCGCCAAATGACCATATAATCATAGAGACCGGGCAATTTGTTGTATCAAAAACGAAAGTGATGACACCCGTAATACTATCCTGCACATAAGTAAATGATGGAGTGCAAGGGGCTGCCTGCAGTGCTACTACATTTTGGCAATAGGTATCGGTGCAACCATTAATAGTAACAATGGTTAAACAAACGTTGTAAGTTCCAGGTTGCGCGTAGGTGTGCGAAGGGTTCATCAGTGTAGATGAGGTATTATCCCCAAAAGTCCATAAGTATTGCGCATTACCACCTTGCGATGTGTTTGTAAATTGAAAGCCCATTCCTGATGTATCGGGAGTTGCATAAAAACTAGCCGAACAGCCTCCACCATTATTAAGAACAACTGAATCGCAATAAGTAGACTGACAGTTAGGCCCAATAACGGTAAGGCAGACAATGTATGGTCCAAAGCTATTGTATTGGTGTATTGGGTTGGTTGCAGTATCACTTGTGCCATCACCAAAGCTCCACTGATAAGTCACCAGTTGATTATTAGTTTGCGAAGTGTTTGTAAACGTAACCACACCATTCATTCCTACTGTATAGGTAAATGATGCCTGACACCCAAACATACTGCCTACTTGAATTGGCATACAAACAGTATCGCTACAGCCGTTGCTATCAGATGATATGAGACATACCGTGTAGGTGCCTGAATTTGCATACGTGTGTTGCGGGCTGAACTGAGTGCTTGAGTTACTATCACCAAAATCCCACAACCAGTTAGTTGTATTGTTGCTCGATAAGTTTGTAAACGTGATGGTATTCTGATTACCGGTGTATGAAAATGCTGCAAAGCAACCTCCCTGACCCAAATAAATTGTATCACAATAATAAGAAGTACAGTTACCTGCAATCATGGTAAGACAGCACACATAGGGCCAGTTCCATTATATATATGTATCGGATTCGTAGTTGTATCAGTACCTCCATCGCCAAAACTCCATAGATATTGCGCATTCAAAAAATTGCTTGAACTTGTATTTGTAAAAGTCACAGTACCATTTTGTCCTATGGAATACGTAAAGCCTGCCTGGCAAAAAAACTGCGCTTGGGTAATGCTAACAGAGGCTAAGAGTAAACTCAATATGATAATTCTGATTTTCATTTTTATTAATTTCCTGTTTATTTATTGTTTAGGATATGCTATTCCGAATACACACTCGTTGCTGACTATTTCTATAGAGTCATTACTGTTTTGCATATTATATAACCACGACTTTATATTTGCTTCAATCTTCATCGTGGCTTCTCCTTTTTTATTATTTTCGTATTCATCCGATTTAATCAATTTGAAAAAACTGGTAGCCGGTTGCTTTGTATTGTATGATACGTAAGTTGTTCCGGTTTCGTTAGTGTATGTTAATTTTATTTTTGAAAATAAATCATCTTTAAAATATTGACGTGTATAGTTGTATCCTGCAAAGCACATAGTTCCATTTCCTATTACAAGTTGTTTATTAAATTGCGTAGTGCAAGCAGTATTTGTATTGACGGTTTCAAGGTAAACATTATAAAGCGAATCCATAGACAAGGTTGTTGTCATGGAGGCATTGGTTCCGGCTGTGAAATTATTAATATACCAAAAGTATTGGGTATTGTTGGTTTGTCCTTTGAAGTTAAACTTCACCTTATTTGAATCGAGAAACGAATAGTCAAACAAACCCTCGCACATTAAAGAGTCGCTATTTATTACATTGGAAACGGTGCTAACACAACCATTTAAATTATTTACTGTTTCGAGCGTTATGTCTTTGGTTGATCCAACCGTAAAATCAATATTTGTTTGCTTACCTGATGCTAATTGCACTCCTCCTTCTTTCCAGATAAAGGTGTAGTTAGGTATTAATTTTAATATTGAATCAACTGCAAAACTATATCTGAAAAAAGGTTGAGTCGTAATATCGAAGTATTGAAGATTGCCTGCTTGCAATACTGTACCTATATCATCTATTAATCCACCATTTCGATTCTTATAATCAGAAAGTTCTATTTTGAGCGAATTATTACAGCCATTGCAGTCTTCCTTTCCAAATGTTCCTGAAAGCCATAGTACATTATTATTGTCTGCTACGAAACCGGTATTCATATAATAATTATCGTTACCGGCTGTGTATTTAAAAGGTTGTCCCTTTATGGTTCCCTCTATATAAAATACGGGGTCCCCAATTTCGATGGTGGCATCAATTTTTTCTTTTTTGCATGATGCAGCAATAAAGACGATTGTAAAAATCAGAATCCGTTTCATGTTTTGTTATTTTTGAAAATAGTAAATAAAGATTGGTTCAATGTAATTTGCCCTGTCATTAAAATTGACTTTTGACGCATCGTTGTTGATAATATCCTTTATACCCATATACCCTTGTATTCCTATTGAAATACGACTGCTAATATCTGCCTTATATTGAGCACACACGCCCATGTCGCTATTGAATAAATTATAATTGCCCAGCAGAAGTTTTGTTTCGCCTGTAACTTGGTTATGATGGCTTATTCTTGAACTAATAAATATTTGATTACTAAATCCTGCTCCTATGGTGTGTTTTTTATAATGATAATTAATCATTACCGGTATCTCCAAATAATTGGTTTGCATAGGGTCGTAATAATCTTGCCCGCTGGTGCTACCAAAAGAATACGTTTTAGTTTCGTTCATTATTTTATAATCGAATCCCTTGCGCGAACGATATAAGGCTCCTGTTTCAATCGAAAAATTGTTTCTGCGCAGATTGATTATTAATCCACCTTTATACGTAATATTCTCAAATTGTTTTGAAACCCCGTTGCTCGAAATTTTGTTGGTCATGCCAAAGCCTGCCAATAAACCAAGTGATACACTTTTGTAAACCTGCTTTGCAGGTTTACTGATTTCTTTGGAAATAGGTGCCTCTTCCTTCTTATCAACTGCCGTTTCTTTAGCAACCTCTTGTGTTACATTTGTGTTTCCTTCAACCACTTCTGTATTATCCTTTTGTGTTTCGGTATTCCCACTGTTTGTATTAGCAATGTTGTCTTGCAATGTTGTCTCGTTTGCATTACCGGAATCTGTGCCATCAGATGCATTTCTTTTGCTTTTGCTCGCAGCATCATTTGTATTCTGGCTGTTATTATTATTCGAAGGGTTATCACTTCCGGTTGATGAGTTTAATGAACCGATATCAGTATTGTCTATTTTACGCTGTAGCGTGCTGCTATTTTTTGCATTATCTTTAAATATACTTGCTTGTTCATTACTTGCCTGCAAATCTTTAGGTGATATCGTTTTTACACTAGCATTGCTATTGCCTTTGGATGGCTTAACCGGGGATGTTTTGGGAGAAACGAGTCCTGATTTTACTTGCGATGTCTTGCTGGTAAAAGATGCATCCAATATACTACCTTGTTGAACCACCTTTGGGGCTTCTTGCTTAGATATGGCAGCCGATGCAACTGCTGCTGCATTCGTACTTGCGTTTTCTATGGCGGGTGTGGTAGCACTTGATATTGATGCCGTGTTTGTTTCTAAAGGCTGTTGTTCGGCTTCAACACGTTGGTCAACAGCAATGTCGGTTTTTGTAACAGCACTGTCACGGTTGCTCATCAGGTAAGTGATAACACCGGCACTCAGCAAGGCTAAGGCCAACGGAACAACCCATAATCCTCCCAGTCGCCTTTTCTTTTCAACAGGTGGCAATAGTTGTTCGGCCGCTTCCCAATAGGCCTCATTATATTCAACCATCTCATGGTCAAATATGTCTTCAATCTGTTTCTTTAATAATTTGTTTTCTGTATTCATTGATCGTTAGCTATTTTTGATGGAACATGGTACATGTCCTTCAATTTATCATGTAGAATTTTTTTTGCCTTATGCACGTGCCAGCGACTGGCTACTTCAGTTATTCCCAAAATTTCGCTTATCTCGCGGTGGCTATATTCTTCCATTACAAACAGGTTGAAAATCTGCCTTGTTTGATCCGGGATGGACTGTATAGCCTGTTCCAGATGGCGAGCCATAAGCCGAGCTTCTCCATCGTTAAAAATATGGTGCCAATCATAGATGGTGGTATTTTCAATTTGGTCCGTAGTTACAATGTGCATTTTATGCTTCATGCTTTTACGCAACTCATCAATTATCGTATTTATCAATACGGTTTTTATCCACGGTATAGCCGGTTTGTTCAGTTCGTATTTATCTATGTTCTGCACAATTTTTACAAACCCAATGTTGAGCAGACTCAATGCATCTTCCTTGTTATTGGCGTAGCGCCTGCAAACACTCATCATGTAACCAAAAGTCAGCTTGTACAGCATGTTTTGCTGTATCCGGTTGTTTTGTTTACAACCTTCAACTATCTCTTTTGTTATTATCAGCTCCAACGGGGTTTCGTTTATAATTTCAATACGAGAAATCAGGGTTAATCGTTAGCGGTAAAGTTAAAAAATGTTTTTTTTCCTATGAATTTGCCCTTTATAGGCCGAGAATCCTCTGTTTTTTGAAGAATTACTCTGGATGTGACTTATTGCTGTTTGGGTAACTAGCTTTTTAATCCATTGATATCCCAAGAATAAAATGCTTAGCAGGGAGTTTAATTGGACAAAAGGTGCTATGGTCTGCAAATATTAATATGAAGCATTCTATTGAAATGTTTAGCGATTGCAGCGCAAAGCAAAATCAATTAACTATGCAACCATAAAAATAAACGCTTACTTCTATCTGGCTATTACAATTTTCCTTGAAAGAAAAATTTCTTCGGCTCTTACCTGCACCAAATATATACTATTGCTAAGGGAGCCTATATTGAAATCCGAATTACCATTTTGCATTTTCTCCTCCATTACTACAACTCTTCCAAGCTCATCATATATGGTAACCGTTGCATTTTTTAAATTCGTGTTTATCATTAATAAATCCGATTGTTGACTGCTATAATTACAATTTAAAAAGTAATTGGCAAACTGATGCGACTCTATACTGCTAAATACGATAGTTGGCGAAGGCGAACTGCAACCATTACTATCATAGATGAGTACAAAATAACTACCATATACTAATGGAAAATAAAACGAGTCGGTTGACAATACCTGTGTTAAATTGATTGTATTAAACCATTGATAGGATATGGCTGGAGAACAATATAACGTATCATTGCTTGTAGTAATAACGGGGGCTGGAGGGTTTTGGTGCTCGGTTACAAAATTTGTAAGGGTGAGCGAATCGCAACCTGCTGCATTGCATGCTATCAGCTTAACATCAAATGATCCATAGCTGGGATAAAATATTCCCGTTGGATTTTGATCGGTAGATGTCGCTGGGTTGGCACCGCTAAATGTCCATAACCATGAGGTTGGAATATTAGTAGAGATATCAAAATAATCTATCGCTTGTTTTTCGCACCAGGAAGTATCGTTACACGAAAAATTTACATTTGGAATTGCACATGGTTGATATAATATAACAATACTATCGGTTGCTTCGCAACTATTATTTCTAACCGTGCATGTATATGTTCCGGGGCTTGACACATTTAATGAACTGCCAGTGCTGCCGTTATTCCATAAGAAAGACGTTGCACCCTGCGCTGCTGCGCTTAATTGGTAGTTACTTCCATTGCAAAGGATGGTGTCATTAGGTAAAGTTACTACTGGCAACGTATCGATGGTAATCGGCAGATAAATGGTATCGATATTTAGCGCTTGATTAATCAACACAATCTGCACATTATAGTTGCCCGGTGCTGTAAATACATGGCCTACGCTAAAATAATTGGAAGAATTGAGAGGCCCTGAGTTTGGATCATCAAAATCCCATGAACATACCGCATAAGCTGCAGAGTCGCTAATACTGAAAAGGGTAGTATCGCCAAAGCAGGTATGGATAAAACCAAAGGTGTTTAAATACGATGGTAGCATGTTGGGTAGGCCATAATAACATGTGTAAGGCAACAACGATAGTCCATTGTCAACATAATTGCATGCCGCACCAAGTTGATTAGGATCATTAATTACTCCTAGCCAGGATAATTGTTTTCGAGCCGCATATATTTTCCCGTTGGGGGCAAGTTGCACTGCGCCTAGTTCTGGACTGGCACTTATGGCCACTAAATATTCACTTGCAAGAATAGCAGCATTACTACCTGCGGTTAAATCATACTGATAAATGGGGCCGGTAAATAATGTACCGTACAATACATTGCTGTTAGGGGAAAACTCTACACCATAGGTCCAGTCACCTACAACTATTGAAAGCGGGTTTGATGGTATTCCTGTTGCATTGTCAAAATCAAAAACTTCAAAAAGGTCGTCACGCGAAACTGCACTTGCAAGTTTTTTTCCGTTGGGCGATATTTTCATATAGCCGATGGAATTGGTATTGGTACCACCATTTGCACTACCTACAGCAGTAATAACGGGTGTAGTTACTAACCCGGCAGCAGTAAGCAGATATGAATAAAATTTATCATTACCATATTCATGGGTGACAATCCAAAAATCGCTTCCATTGGCATGGCGACAACCGGTTACTTTTTCGCATATCGGACTTATAAGTAAGTTGTTTTTGGATGTCACATCGCCAAGACCTCCGTTAAGAGTAATATCAACAATGCTATATGCAAAGCCATCAGGCCCTGCTTGTTCATCGGTTGTAAAAACATAATAGTTGGTTGCACTTCCCGGCTGCTGCACTATAAGTGCCGCTTGGCTCGATGAGGAATTGCCCAGTAGTCCAGTACCATTTGGCATTGTATTATGGTTTTTATCCCAAACCTTTATGCCATCTGTATAAAATAGCAGGTCTCCATTATCATCGGCCATGCTGCTGCTGCCTTCGGTGGTGGTTATTTGCCCTGTGGTAATAGCCACGGTTTGACCTCCATTAAAATCTAAACCGCAATTGGTTGGAAACTGCCATTGCATTACTTTTTTCGATTGACCACAAACATATATGGTCATGGTTAACATTACAATGAAGAGTATAATTTTTTTCATTCTAAATTGGTATTGAAAAATATTAGCAAATAAATATATACAGGTACTTTCAATATAAGAAGAAGCTCAAGCAATTAAAATTAAGTGCTGGTAAAGGAGATCAATTCTTCCCTGACACCATTTTGAGCATATTCAATTCCATCTCTGTAAGCATACGGCATTTGCCTCTTGGCAAATCTTTTTTTGTAAGACCGGCATAATAGGTTCGGTCAAGTTTCACAACCTGATATCCAAAATGCTCCATCATTCTTCGTACTATTCGATTGCGTCCGCTATGCAGCGCAATGCCAATAATTCGTCTGCTTCCGCTACCTTCGTCAAATCCTATTTCATCGGGCTTTATAAATCCATCTTCGAGATCTATGCCCTTGCGCAATTGCTCTAAATGCTCGGCACGTAAGTTCTTATCTAATTCTACCTGATATATTTTTTTTATTTCGGTGCGTGGGTGCATCAGTTTATCGGCCAGCAACCCATCGTTTGTTAGCAGTAGCAGTCCTGTGGTGTTTCTATCTAATCTTCCTACCGGGTATATGCGCTCGCGGCATGCCGAGCGTACAAGTTCCATTACCGTTCTGCGTTCCTGTGGATCATCCATGGTACATAAATAGTCTTTCGGTTTGTTTAGTAACACATAGCGTAACACTTCGCTTCGCACAGCCGCTCCGTTGTATTTTACTTTATCACCCGGATTAACTTTGCTACCTAGTTCGGTAATCACCTCTCCATTTACTGTAATTAAGCCCGCTGTAATGTATTCATCAGCTTCGCGTCTGCTGCAAATTCCTGCATTGGAAATATACTTATTGAGCCTGATAGGACCATCGGTTTTATTAGTTTGGCGCTCGGCAGCCTTTCCTTTCGTTGATCTGAATGGTTTTTTTTCATAACGGTTGCTACGTTCTCCGTAATTTGAATTTCTATCGCTGCCAAACTTTTTGTCTCTATCAAAATTGCCTTTGCGATTGTCATATTTGTCATCGCGATTATATCGCGGTGCTTCCGTATCCCTGCCTTCGCCTCTGCTTCTTGTACCTGTATTTCCTTCGCTTCTTCCTTTATAATCGCTTCTGTCGCGCGAAAATGTTTTTTCTGGCTTATCAAAACCGCCTTCTGTTCCATGGCTTTTTCGCACGCCCATGGGTGGCTTTAGCTGGTCTCTATGCATCGGTCTATCGTTACCTCTGCCACTATTTCCCCGGTCACTTGAATTGGGTCTCTCGGTGCGCCTGTTCGAAAATTTTTCTTCTTTGTAACCGCCACTCCATGTGCGGCTATTTCGCGAATCACTGCCTTCATCGCTTCTTGGCCCATCATCATATTTTCGTCTTACCGGACGGTCGCTTCTATCATTGCTTCCATATCCTGCACGACCACCTATATCTCGCGATTGATAAGGCCTTGAGCCTCCATCTCGGCTACCTCTTGCATCATGGCCTTCATCTCTTCTTGGCCCATCATTATATTTTCGTCTTACCGGACGGTCGCCTCTATCATTGCTTCCATATCCTGCACCACCCCTTGTATCACGCGATTGATATGGTCTTGAACCTCCATCTCGGCTGCCTCTTGAATCACGGCCTTCATCTCTTCTTGGCCCATCATCATATTTTCGTCTTACCGGACGGTCGCCTCTATCATTGCTCCCGTATCCTGCACCACCCCGCGTATCACGCGATTGATATGGCCTTGAACCACCATCACGGCTGCCTCTTGAATCGCTGCCTTCGTCTCTTTTTGTCCCGTCATCATATTTTCTCCTTACAGGACGGTCGCTTCTATCATTGTTCCCATATCCTGCACCACCTCGTGTATCACGCGCTTGATATGGTCTTGCCCCCCCGTACTGGGGACCACTGTTATCGGGTCTTTCGCTTTCTTTTCTTGTATAATCCTTTTCGTCAAACCCATCGTTTATCTTTTGGCCAGCTGCTTTCTCAACTTTCGATTTGCGCTTGGTCTCATATTCAGTATCTTCATTTTTTTCCATAAACTTTTTCCTGAATTGCCCTTGTTGATACACCCCTTCGCCTTTGTCAAAATTGCGCGAACTTGCTGCTAATTGAGGATCTTTTTTTATTCGTTCAGGTGTTTCGTCTTTTATGATTCTTTTACGTGGCATGCCTACTGTTGGATTTTATGCAAAGGTGGTGAAAAAAGGCGGTAGTTAGGGTTTTAATTTTATATTATCCCTTACTGTTATAGCTTTGTTCACTTAATCATACATATATATATGTACAATGATGAGTATTTTATGCGTCAGGCACTTCTATTTGCACAGCGTGCTTTTGATGAAGATGAAGTTCCAGTTGGTGCAGTGGTAGTAAGCAACAATAAGATAATTGGTAAAGGCTATAATCTTACACAACGACTCACCGATCCTACAGCTCATGCCGAAATGCAGGCATTTACTGCTGCCTGCAATTATTTGAATGCCAAATATCTTACTGGTTGTACCTTGTATGTAACCCTTGAACCATGCTGCATGTGTGCCGGTGCAGCTTATTGGACCCAAATTGATCGTATCGTAGTTGCCGCAGCTGATGATAAACGTGGTTTTACTACTTTTTCTAACAATATGTTACATCCCAAAACTAAAATTGAATATGGTTTATTGCGGGACGAGTCTTCTAACTTGTTGACTTCTTTCTTTTCTAAAAAAAGAAATAAAAGTATTTAAATCTTAGTAACAACTTATCAACTTTTTTGAGAGCGATTTTTCTCGTTTTTATTATTTATGCTTTTTCGAAATGGCTTATTAACATCAATGAACATAGTTTATGTTCTACTACTTCAAACCTTGTGATATCAACGTTCTAATAAAACATGCTTTTAACAGTCTAGTTGCTGAAAAGATTTTTTTGTGTGCATAAGTACTGGAAAATAGTTTGAAGCCGGTATCACAATTTTAATAAGCAGCAATTTTGTTTACGTGCATGTTCATTAAGTATAAAAGTTGCAGCAAGTAGTTAACCACTATGCTAACAATGTACTGGTTGTTTTACACTAAAAGTTTTGCATGAAAATTGTTATTCACTGCATGTGAATAGTAATTGTATTTGGCACTTTTTTACTATTAAAGAGCCTGTTGTATATGACTTGTATGATTTTAGTTGGCTTGTTAATAGCTTGTGCATAACCGGTGTTCAATTATTAATTCCTTTATATCCTATTCAAATAAAAAATACTTTTACACCATACTAACAGCATATATATATTATCATTTCTTTTTAAAAAAAATTATTATATAATATAATACAATGAATACAAATAATAACATAGTTGATGCAGGGCTCGATTTGTTTGAAGAGATTGCTAAATTGAAGCGCGAGAAGAATGCCATACTGCTGGCTCACTATTATCAGGATAGCGATATACAGGATATTGCAGATTATATAGGCGATAGTCTAGGTTTGGCACAGCAGGCAGAAAAGGCTACAGCAGATATGATAGTTTTTGCAGGAGTGCACTTTATGGCCGAAACAGCTAAGTTGCTAAACCCAACCAAGAAGGTGGTTATACCAGACCTGAAAGCCGGTTGCTCGCTTGCCGATGCTTGCCCTCCTGATGAATTTAAAAGATTTAAGGAAGAACACCCTGACCATGTTGTGATTAGCTATATAAATTGTACAGCAGCCATAAAAGCTCAAACAGATATTATTTGCACCTCAAGTAATGCGCAATTTGTTGTTGAAAGCGTTCCTGCAGACAGGAAAATTATTTTTGCCCCTGATAAGAATTTAGGAAAATACCTGATAAAGAAAACCGGACGTGATATGGTCTTATGGAATGGAAGTTGTATGGTGCATGAAATATTTTCAGAAAAAAAAATAATACAATTGAAGCAGCGCTATCCGCATGCTGAAGTAATTGCTCATCCTGAGTGCGAAGAGCATGTGCTGGCACATGCAAATTACATAGGTAGTACAACAGGTTTATTGAATTATACAAAAAGGGCAGGACACGATTCGTTTATAGTAATTACTGAATCAGGTATCTTACATCAAATGCAAAAGGCTTCGCCCGACAAACAATTTATTCCTGGACCTCCTGAAAATAATTGTGCATGTAACGATTGCCCACACATGAAATTAAACACAATGGAAAAAATTTATCTCTGTATGAAAAATGAAACGCCTGAAGTAAATATTGACCCACTTATTTTTGATGATGCATTGAAACCATTGAAAAGAATGTTGGAGATTAGTAAGAAGGCAGGGTTATAGGAAGGTTTTCAACTTGTATCGAAAATTGAACGACTAAGCCAATAAATACTTTTTCAGTTTAGAGATAAACCAATTATCTTAAGATATGCACCTTCTTAGTGAAAAAATTTAGTTCGTCAAACAATAGCAGTTGATACATTCCAACTGACGCTGTAGTAAAATCAATAAAAGTGTCTTGTAAAGTGCCCTCTCGTATGGTCTGTCCGAAAAGATTAGTGAGTTTATATTTACATTTAGTATGATCTAAAATATTTTTGTTGAATGAAATAAATATTTTGTCGCTTGTTGGGTTGGGGTAAATAGTTATTTCATTGTTTTTTAAATTAAAGTTTGATTCACTAGTTCCTGAAATAATCGTGCTATCGTTGGGATTATAAAGGTTTAATGCCTTGTAATAAACCAGAACTGCACTTTCATTTTGCGGAGATGTGTTTCCCCACGGTGTTACATTTATTACTGGTAAATTATTTCCAAAAGGAACTCCGTTTGTATCGGCTGTTTGGCGACCCACACACACTACTCCCTCGCTTGTTTTATAAACTCCATATAAATCAGTGTTACCTCCGCCTGCTTGTGTTAGGGGTATCCCAAACACCAACTACCAGAGAAGAATACTTTGGGATGTGTAATTGATTATCGTACACCCGAACAAAACTATTCCATGCACTTAAACCACCATTGTTAGGTTTTACCATTTTCTGATAAGCATTTGCAGTTGTAATAGTTCTTCGGCCATTTGCTATCACACATACATCACCGTTGCTCGAAACTTTCATATTGTTCTTAGCCAACCTTGTAGTATTTACATTTGGCCATCCTGTATTTGGGTCGGGCCATCCATCCAGGTTAGGGTCGGTATGTGGAGTACCTAGCAAACCTGTACCTTCTGCCAATTCAGCCAGGTAGGTTGAGTTAGTTAGGGTTCCGTTATTCAATTGAAATTTTCCTAACCAGGAGATATGAATATTTCCGCTGCTACCTGTAAAATTATTTTGAAACCCGAAAGCAGCCGTATTGCTATTAATGGTGTTGCCTTCCCAAAAATTTTCTACATTATTTCCATGACATCTTGCACCTACCACTAGTTTATCGTTTGTATAATCAATTGCCAATGCATCTACATATTGATCGGGCGAAGAATTTACTGTATCGCCTGCCGGGGTAATTTCGTGATATAAGCGACTCCACCACATCAGCATTCCTGTTGAATCCATGGCAATTACCGCGGGTTCAAAATCGGGCAGGCCGCCCGGCAAAACGCTTTTAAAATTCATTCCTATATAGAGGTTATTGTTGCGTTTATCAATAGCTATGCATTCACCGCCATAAACAGGAGTTGCCGAGGCAGCGTAGCCATTATAGCCAGGGCTAACAGCTGTAGGGTTAAGGGGGTCGCAAGGCCCATCAAACAAAATATCAAGAGGCCATTTCCCCTTTTTTGTTCCTCCGTTCTCATCAGCAAAATAGGTATTGTAATCACTGGCTGTCCATGAACGCAAATCACATCTTCCCCAAATTTTTAAAACAATACCACTAAAATTAACTGAATCAATGCTACCAAGCGGATTGGCAGAAGCTGGTGTTCCTTTCCACTCAGTTCCATTTTTAAGCCAATGTGTTCTCCAGTTGTTTACAATGGTGCGTTCACCATTTTGACTAAGTGCATAGATAGCACTCCAATCATAACCATACGCTTCACCAGAAATATAAAACAGCTTTCCATCGATCGCGACATCCCATGGATGATAATCCTTTGGGCCTGATTTAGCCCAAACGGCATTGAACCACAACAGTGAAGATGGAGTGCCATTGATAAAATTATTATCAAGTTTAGCTATGACGTAACCTCCATTGTTAGGGTCAGTGTCAGCAGTATTGCAACTAATATATAGGTCTCCTGTAGGGGTGTAAGGTTTCGTGTTGGTTTTTATAAACCTAATGTCTTCTACAGCACCTTGTGGAAAATGCACGCATTGCAAAATGGTCTGCAGGTCTGCAGACAAATGCAGAATAAAACCATAACGGTTCGATCCAAGTGAATTAGGAATTCCGCTTGTGTTGGTTAGTTGAATCTGAGTAACCGCTCCGCTAATCCAGTTTAGATTATCAGCATAGCCGCAAACAAGAAAGGTTCCATCAGTTATTTGCATTACATCGTAAAAGGTTTCTTTACCATTGTTTCCAGCATAAGTTACCATATTGGTTTGTGAAAACGCAACAGTGGTAACTAGGGAACTTAGAAATAAAATAATTCTATTTTTCATCGTTATGTATTTTCTATTTCGATTGAAATGCATCGTATGCGGTCAACAACCCAATATTTTTATTAGATACTAAGCTTTTAAAAAATGGCTTAGTATATTGATAATCAATATATTAAATATTTTTAAAGATATATATTAAGCTGGAAGATTGTTTTACCCTGCCAAGAGACTTTAAGAATGTAACCAAGCCTTGCAATGCCCCTAATAATAAACCAAGCAGACCTTTATTTCCCTTATACTTTTCTGAAAGCATAGAAACGTAGAAGCCATCAAAATGCATAGGGAGAATTTTAGATAGTTTAAAGTTGTTGTTTGAAGCTAGTTGGGTAATAGTCTCTGCACTAAAGTGGTTTAGGTGTCGAGGCACATCATATGCAGCCCAAAGTTGATCATAGTGAAGGGCATCGCTCGATTGATAATTGGGTACAGCAACAATAAATGTTCCGTTGGGTTTAAGAATAGAATGAATAGCACTGAGGTATTCATTAAGGTTACCAACATGTTCTAAAACATGAAACATGGTAACTGTTGTTACAGATTCAGCGTTTATAGAAAATAGATGTTCTGAAGGATGTATATCTAACCGAAAATTTTTGATTGCGGTTTGCCTGGTTTGTTCATCAGGTTCAAGGCCAAAGCACTTTATAGAGTTCTTTTGTAAAGCATTTAGCAAATGCCCGCTACCGCAACCAATATCTAGAACATACTTACTCGTTTTATATTGATCATATGTATTAATCAATTTTACTTTTTGTTTAAGGGTATAGTTTCGTACTAGATGATATACTTTATTTACAAAACCCTCTTTGGTGCCAGAGTGTGATATATAGGCCGTGCTTTGGTAGTATTTTCCTAAATCGTTGTCGGCAGGTCGTGGATTGGTAAACTTAAACGTGCAGTTGCTGCATTCTTGAATTGTGAATGTTTCACGTGAAACAGTAAAATCTTCGCACTTTATGAATGCCTTAAAATGATTTGAATTACATATTGGGCAAGTGGTAATGGTTATCATAGTAGATTTATCTGCCAAGGTGCGCTATTAAAATAGAAATATCTGCTGGGCTGACACCGCTAATACGCGAAGCTTGTCCAAGGGTAAGAGGATTTATGTTTAGCAACTTTTGCCGCGCTTCGTTGCTTAAAGAGTTTATTTTGGAATAGTCCAATTTATTTGCTAACTTTATTCCTTCTAGTTTTATCATCTTGTCAACCATTTCTTGTTCCTTATCGAGGTAGCTTTCATACTTCATTTGAATTTCGGCTTCTTCTACAATCTCCAAATCGGCATTACAAATCTCTTCAAGTTTGGTTTGTACTTTTGAAAGATGGCCAACTATATCGCTCATACTTATTTGTGGACGCATCAATAGTTGAAATAATTTTTGCTTTTGAGTAGCTTCAGATGTTTCACGTGAAACAAGCAGTTCATTAACTTCTTCAGGTTGCACCCCTTCCGATTTAAAGAACTCAATAATCTCTTTTGTTTTAGCAGTCTTACCCACAACTTGCTCAAGTCGCTCATTGCTTGCTAGCCCTATACTATGTGCCAAGGGCGTTAGTCTCAAGTCCGCATTATCCTGGCGCAATAAAGTCCTGAACTCTGCCCTTGATGTAAACATTCGATATGGCTCCTCAGTGCCTTTTGTAACCAAGTCGTCAATAAGAACTCCTATGTATGCTTCGTTTCTCTTTAAAATTAGCGGTTCATTTTCATTAATCTTTAAATGTGCATTTATACCAGCCATTAAACCTTGACAAGCGGCTTCTTCATATCCGGTTGTACCATTTATTTGCCCTGCAAAATAAAGATTCTTAATTCCCTTGGTTTCCAAGGTTAGGTTCAATTGCATTGGAGGAAAATAATCGTATTCTATTGCGTATCCCGGTCTAAATACCTTCGCTTTTTCTAATCCGGGTATTTGATGCAAAGCATGCAATTGAACATCTTCAGGTAAGGAGGTGCTGAATCCATTCAAATATATTTCGCAAGTATTCCAACCTTCGGGCTCCACAAATAGCTGATGACGCTCGCGGTCAGCAAACCGATTTATTTTATCTTCTATGCTTGGGCAGTATCGTGGACCAAGTCCTTGAATGCGTCCAGCAAACATGGGGCTTTGTTCAAAGCCCGTTCTTAAGGTTTCGTGAACTGCATCATTTGTATAGGTTATCCAACAACAAAGTTGTTGGTTGTTAGCACTTTTAAATGGAGATGTATTGCTCAGGTATGAAAACTTGCCAGGGTTCGAATCACCTTCCTGAACATCCATTTTGGTATAATCTAAACTTCGACCATCCAATCTTGGAGGTGTTCCGGTTTTCATTCTACCTGCTTCAAAACCAAGTGAGATAAGCTGCTCTGTCAAACCGTGTGCTGCTTTCTCTCCCGACCTACCTCCACCAAACTGCTTTTCACCAATATGTATTATTCCATTCAAAAAAGTACCGTTGGTAAGAACTACAGCTTTGGCATGAAACCTAACGCCCATACTTGTTACAACACCTGCAACGCGATTATTTTCAATAATCAATTCTTTGCCCATGTCTTGCCAAAAATCAACATTGGGTGTTTTTTCGAGCATACTTCGCCATTCGGTAGCAAATAGCAATCTATCATTTTGGCTGCGAGGACTCCACATGGCAGGGCCCTTGCTTCTATTCAACATACGAAACTGAACCATACTCCTATCACTTACAATTCCACTGTATCCTCCCATGGCATCAATTTCGCGCACTATTTGTCCTTTTGCTATACCGCCCATAGCCGGATTGCAACTCATCTGAGCAATGGTTTGCATGTTCATAGTAATAAGCAATACTTTACTGCCCATATTGGCAGCAGCTGCAGCAGCCTCACATCCGGCATGCCCTGCTCCTATAACTATAACATCGTAATTTGTATACATTTAATTGATTATCAAATTATTATGTATGGATTAAGCATGGATTTAAGTTCTATTTTGATTTTTTTCATTTAAACTAAATATAAAATACTTAACCCATCAACCGAAACAAAGGTAATAGTAAAAATGTATAAATTGAAAAGATTAAGTTGAATACAAAAAGCATGGAACGTATATGGTAAGGGTTACAAAGTGCAAATATAACCAATAGCGCATGATTAAAAAATTCAATACTTAATGAGTTTTTGTTATGATCTAAAGCGAAATATTAAAAATCGCACTAATTGAATGGGTACATAGTTCAGACAATTTAATTATTTTTTTTAACAATTTATTTTCTTGTTCGCGCAAATCCTATATCTGCTTTTGGTTGCTAAAATAAAATAGAATCAATTCTTCTTAAAAACAATATTTTTAGAAAAATCTAATATGAAAAAACTCGCATTAATATTACTTGCATTTGTTTCAATGTCAAGTTGTAACAAGGAAAAAAAGGAAGATATTGAGCAAGATAACGAACATTCGTTTCAAATCTTATCTAAAATTACTGACTAGGATAAATACGATAAAATGCTTAGGACTGCCGCATTAGGCTTACTCGATTTATCTAAAAATACGCAATTTAAAACTATTGTAAATAAGGAGGTAAGTAAACAATTTGATGGCGATGATAATGCATTATTGAAAACAATAAATTTAGATGTTCAAAATGCCTTACCTCAATCTTTTTATGCAACTATCTTAAAATATGCAAGCACCCTGAACCTAGATGTCTATACTACACTAACTGAAATAACAGAAAGCATTAATGGCTTTACATATTTTAATGATTCTGCATATATTCAAATTTATATACCTAATTATCCGAATACAAATTTAAATAACGATCCTATTATTTGTTACAATTTAAATGACGATTCCATTTTACCTGGTTTTTATATAGATAATAATGGGATTGTTCAACCAATAGAAGTGGATGAACAAATGGCAATTAATAGTAATGTATGGGTAATATCGGTAAGTGAAACTCAAGGAATTAAGTCAACCGCTTATGGTACTAATGTTGCAGGAGTACCTGCAACAGGTGAGGATTTAATTGTAAGTTTGGATAGTGCAGTTTATTACGACAAAAAGGAAGGATGGGGAAATGGCAGAGCGGACATTGCATATATTACATTTAAATATAGATATTGTGGAGAACCAACGGTATCCTCAGTAAATGAAACTAAAAAGGCAAAATTTGGAGATGATATTTTTGATAGAATATCAGATGCAAAATTAAGTCAAAACATGGTATATTTTCCTAATTTTTTAATTGCAAATGAAGCAGCTGAAAATGACATTTTCAGACCAGACGAAACGCTTTGTATCTTGTTTTACGAAAAGGATAGAAGGCGCAAATTTGAACAACAAATTTTGTGGGCTTCTTGCTTTCCGTTTTATTTTACGTATTGTTCCAAGCAAAATCCATATTTGACCAGTCAAACAGGAAGAAACCAATATGGTCTGTTCTCCACCTGGTATCCATTAATATTAACTGATTCGCCTGCCGGCCCTAGTTATATTTCGGGTAGTGGTGCGGATTTTTACATAAGTTTAAAAAGTTGGCCTTTATGAAGGCAAAGTTATTATTTGTCTTTTTTATTATGTCTGGTAATCCATTATTCTGTCAAAAGGCGAACTTATTAATAGAATTAGGTTATCACTTGCACATTTACGAAAATAGATATGCCGTATGGTCATCTTTGGCTACCTACTCATTTCAATCTCCTTATTTGGGCTTTTCCAAAGAGTTGAATAGCAAAAAAAAATCCAATTATAGTTTCAATCGCTTTTTATAATAATGCGCAACAGTATAGTCTAAAGTCAGAAGCTGGCATAATTCCTCGGATTTCTCAAAAAACAATTTATCAGTTTAACCGATTCATAATTAATCCTTCATTAAAGATGCAGAAGAAATTACATCTACACAAAAAGGAAATAAATATTAGCTTTGGATTAGGATATTTATTTAATTTTTACGGGACGGAACGTGGATTGGGAGCGAGTGAATTCTTATCTGGTACTAAATATTATCCTAATTTTGTTGATTCGGTTAAATATACCCTGTTCACTGATAATACCAGACGAGGCACAGTTTCGTTACAAATGAATTTAAGTTACCTAATTATTAATAAGGAAAAATGGAATCTTTCCTTATTTATTAATGGCGTGGCAGGACTACAAACCACATCATTCCAATATATGAATTACTCCATATATTTTTTTGATGGGAGTTCATTATCCAAGAAATTTTATTCAACTACAAACGATAACAGTTTAACTTTCGGAATAGGACATCGTTTTTGAAATTTTTTTAGAGAATAAGGTTTATTGAAATATACAATAGAAACAAATCTTTTGTAAAACATAAGGAAATATAAAAAAGTGGTAATTAAAATTTGTGAGCAATAACTAAAGAAACGTATATGGTGTTAGTTACACAACCCTCACCTCTTTTTATACTTCTTGGTGGCAAGTGGTTTTGCAGATGTTGGCATCCTAACCGATTGTTCAAACTCATCGTACAATCCAAATTCAATTTGCCTTCGTTCAAGATCTGTTTTCTTAACCACCACCTTTATGCTGTCACCAAGTCTATATTTTTTGCCTTTCCGTGTTCCACGTATGCAATAACTTTTTTCATCTAGTTCGTAATAATCATCGGCCAGATCACGCAGTCGTATTAATCCTTCGCACATACTTTCGGTAAGTTCTATAAACATTCCCCACTCACTTACACCGGATATTACCCCATCAAAAGTATCGCCAATGTGGTTTTCGAGAAATTGTACCTGTTTGTATTTAATTGAAGTACGCTCTGCCTCAGTAGCATTTACTTCTTTGAGCGAGGCATGCTTGCATGCCTGCTCATACCAATTGGCTTTTTCACTTTTGCCATTATCTAAGTAATGCTGCAATAACCTATGTGCAAGTACATCGGGGTAACGCCTTATAGGTGATGTAAAGTGAGAATAAAATTCGAAGCCAAGTCCGTAGTGCCCGATGTTTTCGGTGCTGTACTTTGCCTTGGCCATACTTCGTATGGCAAGCGTTTCGAGCATATTTTGTTCCGGCTTTCCTGAAATTTCTTGCATCAGTTTATTTATGCTCTTGCTCAGATTTTTTTCTGTTTGTAAATCTAATTTATAACCAAAGCGTGCAGCAAATTGTGCAAACTGCTTTATCTTATCAGGGTCAGGTACATCATGTATGCGGTAAACAAAAGTTTTAGTATGTGGATGTTGTTGTTTTGCATCGGCCGATTTATCATTTAAATAATAATTCGCACCAAATTTCCCTACAAAAGTTGCAACACGTTTATTGGCAAGTAACATAAACTCTTCAATAAGGTGGTTACTGTCTTTCATCTCTTTTAAATACACACCTATAGGATAACCAACCTCATCCAATTTAAATTTTACTTCCGTTTTGTCAAAGTTGATACTACCATGTGCAAACCTATCTTTACGCATTGCCTTGGCAATGGTATCAAGCGTTTTTAACTCATCGGCAAAAAGTCCTTTTTTATTTTCGAGCATCACCTGCGCATCCTCATAAGTAAAACGATGGTCACTGAAAATTATAGTACGCCCAAACCATTCATTCAATAATTTGCCGTGTATATCCATTTCAAATACTGCGCTAAAACACAGCTTCTCTTCTTTTGGCCGCAGCGAACAAACATTGTTAGAGAGCTTTTCGGGCAGCATGGGTATTACACGATCAACTAAATATATAGAGGTAGCACGATCATACGCTTCTTTGTCGAGCGCACTGTCATTAATGACATAATGTGAAACATCGGCTATATGTATTCCGATAGAATAATTCCCGTTTTCAAGCTTTTCAATGGAAAGCGCATCATCAAAATCTTTAGCATCAACCGGGTCAATAGTGAAAGTTGTGATTTTACGGAAATCGCGCCTGCGGGCAATTTCTTCTTTAGATATTTCAATAGGAATATTTTCTGCCTCCGCTTCTACCTCTTCTGGAAAAGCAAGTGGAAACCCATTTTCGACAAGAATGGCTTGCATTTCGGCATTGTTTTCTCCAGGGCGGCCAAGTACCTGCAGTATTTCTCCTGCAGGGTTGTGCATATCCTTGCGCCACTCGGTCATTCGCACTACCGCTTTGTCGCCATGTTTGGCACCATTAAGTTTATGAGGCAAAATAAAAATATCTACCGTGGCTTTATTCCCATCCGGAACAAGGAAAGCATGTTTACTTACTATTTGTACTACACCAGCAAATTCGGTGCGGGCACGCTTAATTACTTCTATCACTTCCCCTTCTGAGCGATGGCCACTTCTTCTGGCAAACAAGGATACTTTTACGGTATCATTATTTAACGCATTGAGCGTGTAGCGGGGAGCTATGTAAATGTCTTTTTCATAATCTTCGTTCATTACATAGGCACTGCCATTGCTGGTAATTTCAATGCGGCCTTCTACGTAAATCGTTTTAGGCACAAGGCGGTACTTTCCACGAATTACTTCCTCTATCGTTTTTTCATTTACCAGCTCTGTTAACTGTGCCTGTATATGATTGCGCAATACATCTTCATCAGGACGATCGTCAAACAGAATCATCGCCATCTCTTCATCCATCTGATTGATCAGCTTGGCTAATTGTTTGTAATTGAAAGGCTTGAAAGGGTGCTTGTTAAAAGCCTTTAGCAAAGCTGCCTTTAGTAGTGTTGTAAAGTTGGCAGGTAGTTTACGTTTGTTAAGTTTCATATTTATATAGTAAAAGCCGATGCAAAGGTAACGTATATTATTGAATCTTTTATTTTAATAAAAGGTAAACAAAAGGGCCTTTGTTGTGAACACAAAAGGGAGGCCCATTACACCTAAAATAATTAGTAACCATAACTATATACGTTTTGCCAGAAAACCGGTAAGATTTACTTTTTAAAAAATGCAGATTCACGTGGAGGATGAAAACCGCAAGCAAGGAAGTTGGGCAATGATGCCCTAACATATTGCCGAGCAAAGCTAGGCAGGTTTTAACCATGCCGATTTCGTAGCTGAAGCTACCAAACATACCCAGACAGAATTTATCCATCAAAAAAAAAGTATAAAATTTATCCATCTAAAAAACTAACAAGGTATTTGACTACATTTGCACGCTTATAAAAAATGGTTATAAACAGGCAATCATGAGTACAATACTGGGCATACATGCAAGAGAAATTTTAGATTCACGTGGCAACCCAACCATCGAGGTAGAAGTTACTACAACGAATGGAATTTTGGGGCGCGCTGCGGTTCCTTCCGGAGCTAGTACAGGAAAACACGAGGCGGTAGAGTTGCGTGATAATGATAGTAGCCGATACCTGGGCAAAGGAGTATTACGTGCAGTTGAAAATTGCAATACTGCCATTGCTGAAGAACTCAACGGAGTTTCGGTATTTGCACAGGCGGATATTGACAACATCATGCTACAGTTGGACAATACACCCAACAAAGCAAACCTTGGTGCCAATGCTATTTTAGGAGTTTCGCTTGCGGTGGCACATGCCGCTGCACAAGAGCTTAGCCTGCCTTTGTTTCGCTACCTGGGCGGTGTAGCTGCCACTGAGTTGCCTATTCCAATGATGAATATATTGAATGGCGGTGCACATGCCGACAACTCTATCGATTTTCAAGAGTTCATGGTGATGCCTATTGGGGCCGATACCTTTGCTGATGCTTTGCGTATGGGTGCCGAAATTTTTCATAGCTTAAAAAAAGTACTTAAAGACAATAATCTTTCGACCAATGTGGGAGATGAAGGTGGCTTTGCACCTAACATTAAATCGAACGAAGAAGCAATACAAATGGTTCTTAAAGCCATAGAAAATGCCGGATATAAGCCGGGCGAAAATGTATATATCGCTATGGATGCTGCTGCTACCGAGTTTTATGACGAGGCTAGCGGAATGTACATTTTCAAAAAATCGACAGGCGATAAACTTTCAAGTGCTGAGATGGTTAACTATTGGAGCGATTGGTGTAAGAAGTATCCCATTATCAGCATCGAAGATGGATTGGCAGAAGATGATTGGGATGGTTGGAAAAAACTTACAGACGCTTTAGGGAAAAAGATACAGCTGGTAGGTGACGATTTGTTTGTTACCAACCCTTTACGTTTACAGGATGGAATAAATAAGGGTATTGCCAATTCGATTTTAATAAAGGTAAACCAAATAGGCTCATTAACCGAAACGATAGATGCCGTGCAATTGGCCAAGCGTAATAACTATACCACCGTTATGAGCCACCGTAGTGGCGAAACGGAAGATAGTACCATAGCCGATTTGGCAGTAGCGCTAAACTGTGGTCAAATAAAAACAGGGTCGCTGTCGCGTAGCGATCGTATGGCAAAGTACAACCAACTACTTCGAATAGAAGAAATACTTGGAAGTGCAGCCATTTATCGTGGCCGTGAATTTAAATTTGCAAGATAATTGCTACGTAAATTTTGCCTTGACCAGCCATGCCAAACGAAAACGAACATATTAAGCCTGAAAATCTGGATTTGCCGGAAGATCACGAAGAACTCGATACTGATGGAGAAATTAGCGATGATACTTCGATAGAAGGAGACGAAGGGTATCCCAATTGGACAAGGGGAATTAAAGAACCATCAGGAAGACGCAGAGTAAAAAGGCGCATCAAGGTTAAAAGGAAAATTAAAGTAAAGAAAAAAAGCAGTAATCGTAATACTAAAAAACTGGCTGAGCGCATAATTTGGATAGTAGTAATTATTGGGTTTATTATTGCCCTTACTATCATGATAAGAGAAATGGATATTTCGGATGAGAAGTATCGGAGTAAAAAGAAATCGTATTATGAAGTAAAAGGCCTTCAGGAACTAACGTTATTAAATAAAGGAAATCTGATATAAAAAGTTGTTTTTTTTAAAATAAAATGGAACGCATAAAGCAAAAATTTATTGAGAAAGCTACACCCGTTGCAGCGCAAATCAAAGACATTGTTAAGCAGCATGGAAACTTTAAGCTAGGCGAATATACGGTAGAGCAAGTATATAGTGGCATGAAAGGGATGATAGGTATGATTACCGAAACCTCTAAACTGGATAGCGAAGAGGGGATTCGTTTTCGTGGTTATTCTATTCCGGAATTGCGCGAAAAATTGCCGCATAGCAGTGAAGGACCAGAACCCTTGCCCGAAGGAATGTTTTATCTATTGCTTACAGGCGATTTGCCAACCGAGCAGGACGTTAAGGAAATTAATAATGAGTGGATGAAGCGCGCTACCGTGCCAAAGCATGTATTTGATATGCTTGATAAGTTGCCGGCCAAAACACATCCTATGACGCAGTTTAGTATGGCTATAATGGCATTACAAACTGAAAGTCAATTTGCACAACGCTACCGCGAGGGAATGAACAAGAAGGAGTATTGGGATCCCATGTTTGAAGATGTAATTACCCTGATAGCACGACTACCCAGAATAGCGGCTTATATATATCGCAACATGTATAAAGGAGGAGTACATATTGAACCAAATCCTAAATTGGATTGGGCTGCCAACTTTGCCCACATGCTTGGGTTTGACAGCCGCGGAATGCGCAAATTGATGCGCCTGTATTTAACCATACATGTTGATCACGAAGGAGGAAATGTATCAGCACATACTACACATCTGGTTGGTAGTGCCTTGAGCGATGCCTACCTATCGCTTGCAGCAGGAATGAACGGATTGGCAGGCCCATTGCATGGCTTGGCTGCACAAGAGGTTGCACGTTGGATATTGGAATTGCGCGAAGAGTTTAGAGGAATGCCTAGTAAAGAACAACTTGCTGCATACATTAAAAGCACACTTGCCGAAGGACGCGTTGTGCCCGGATACGGGCATGCCGTTTTACGAAAAACAGATCCTCGCTACACAGCGCAACAGGATTTTGCAAAAGAAAATATGGCCGATGATGAGTTGTTTAAAATTGTACAGTTACTATATGAAGTTACTCCCGAAATATTGAAGTCAACAGGTAAGATTAAAAACCCATGGCCTAACGTTGATGCGCATTCAGGTATATTACTTATGCATTATGGATTAACAGAGTATGACTTTTATACCGTATTGTTTGGAGTATCGCGGGCTATTGGAGTGCTTACATCGTTGCTTTGGGATAGAGCGCTTGGCTCGCCCATCGAACGGCCAAGTTCGGTAACCACACAATGGATTCAAAAAAAGATTGAAGAAAATATTGTACCGGTGATAGACTAACTAATAAACTGTTATAAATGTAATCGCCCCGATTTTGCTGAAGCAAAATCGGGGCGATTTTTTTTGCATATCCTACAAAAGAAATCAATTAATAAGGAATTAAACACACACTTCATTTTATTTAAAATTTCCACTCCTCACTAACATCCCAATTAGACCGGATATTGATGGTCTTAGGAAAATAATGCACACGTTCAGGTTGTCTTTTAGTATAATACATACCCGAATCAAATATGCCATTGCCATTATTATCATCAATTAATTTTACACGATACAGCATTGGCTCCAGATTATTAAATTCAATTTTTGTTGAATTCAATTTTTGTGCTGCCACCACCTCATCTTTTTCAGTTACCAGTTGAATAATTTTATTGTTGATGTCAAGATTACTAACGGTTACTGTAAACGTTCCGTAGTATCTTGGTTCGCGGGTATTCCAGGTAATGATAGTGGTATCGTTTTTATTGCCTAGCAAATCGGTAAATGCACCGGGCAATAAACTTAGCTCATATCGTTTGCCGGGAAGCATGTTGTGGTTCATCACCAGTTGCATACGATGCTCGTTAGCAAAGGTTAATACTATGGGACTTGTAGCAATACTATCTATGCGTAAAGTTATTTTACTGCTGTCGATAGTTTGAACAGGAAATTGAAAATTCAAATGCAGTAATTTTCCTAGGTCGAGAAAATTGCCTGATAGATTAGAAATAATGGAGCCGCCTAAAGCGGTTTCACCACGGCCACCTGAAGCGGAGCGCTTCGATTTTAATTCTATAAAAACGGTATCGAGCAATAGGCTGCCGTTGCGCAATACCATGTTGAGGCTATCAGCCATGCTATCATTATAAAACAAGAATAACGTATCGTTGCCCAGGTTTTTTATGATGGTACATTTTTCTTTGCTGATAGATTTGTTTAAGACATCGAAATCAAAATCTGGCACTGCTGCAGAGGTGATAATTTTTATACGGCCCTTCAAATCTTTTTTAGCTGATTTTAGTTTTGGAAAATAATCGCGCTCATTAAACATAAGCATCGTTGCCATACTATCACGCGGTATTTGCAATGATTGCGTGTTAAAAGCAATCATGTCTGCCCCTTTTTCAAACATTAGATTGTTGCTAACATCCTTCATTCCAAAAAGCTTGTAAGTTCCGGGGCGAATATTTTTTATAGTGAAATTTCCAGATTCGTCAGTGAGGCTGTAATAATCGGGCTCGTGTTTATAAATGCAACTATCATCTGTGTCACTATACAACATTGCCAATACGCTTTTCTCTGCATGCAAGTCGGAGGCATGCAAAATAGTTCCCGAAAATTTTAACGAATCAATTATACTGCCCGTGCTGAAAACAAACTGAAATCCTCCATAGGCATTGCCTTCATGCAAATCAGTAATGGCATTTCCAAAGTTAATGGTATACGTTGTATTGGGAGTAAGACTTTCTGGTAACTTTAATTTTAAACGATTCCTGCGACTGCTTACTTCAGGCTTTGGTTGCATGATTGGCGATACAATTACTTGCCTGTCAGCTTGCGAGAGTACAATGTTTTCATCAAATACAATTTCAATTTCGTTTCCGGTAAAATTAGTAGCATAGTTTGCAGGCAAAGATTTGACATAAGCAGGTGGTGCAGCATCCTTGGTGCCACCGCTGGGAACAACACGAATGGCGCAGCTTGTAAGCAAGGCAAGCAAATAAATTAGAATGCTTAGTGATGATATTTTTTTAAGTATGCGCACAAGTTTGCTTATAAAGCGCAAGTTGAAAAATTAAATCGGGAGTAAAAAAGGAATAAAAAAATTCAGTTTAGAATAGCGATGCTATTAACAAGATTAGACTACTTCTATCGAATTAAAGATGCTTTGAAAAATGAGCAACCCATCTGTATTGCCCAGTGCGGCATCGGCTGCTCGCTCAGGGTGTGGCATCATACCAAAAACATTTTTGGTTCGGTTGGATATGCCCGCTATGCAATCCATGCTGCCATTGGGATTGGCATCACTTGTAACCACAGCATTGGCATCACAATACTTAAATACGATTTGATTATGTTGATAGATATCGCGCATGGCATTATCGTCCGCATAAAATTTTCCTTCTCCATGAGCAATAGGAATTTTTAATGCTTTGGTTGTGCTAAGTTTGCTGGTAATAATAAACTCATCGCTTATTGCTTTTATAAATACATTTTTGCAAACAAACCTCCTGGTATTATTGTGTAGCAGCGCCCCGGGCAACAGATGTGCTTCGCATAATATCTGGAACCCATTGCATACTCCCATCACAAAGCCACCCTTATCAGCAAACTCGCACACCTCTTGCATGATAGGCGAAAAGCGTGCTATAGCCCCCGAGCGCAGATAATCCCCATAACTAAAGCCACCAGGCAAGATAATAAAGTCGCAGCCTTGCAGGTCGTGATCTTTGTGCCATAACCGCACCACCTCATTTTTATATTTGGCTTTCATGCTTTCAAGTACATCTATCATGTCCTGATCGCAATTGCTGCCGGGGAATACAACTACTCCAAATTTCATTTCGGTAAACTTTTTTTTTGCGACACAAAGTTATTATTTATTTTGTGCTCATTCGATAGATGGTTTTTGAATTTTTTATTCGGCCATTGTTCTCAAATTTGACAATTAACTTGCTGCACAAAATTTACGAATATTAAAATGAAAAAAACATTTCTTCTTTTCCTGACCATTTTAGCTGCGCTGCACCTAAAGGCACAGTACAACAACCGCTTCAACGGGCAAGGCGACTTTAGCGATAAGTTCAATGCAGTGCTTACAGACAATAGCAATAATAGTTATGCTGCCGGATATTCGATTACACCTTCAAGCAATCGCGATATTTTGCTGGTAAAGTATGATCAAAACGGAAGCCTGATTTGGAAAAACGTGTATGATGGTGCAGGTAATGGCCCCGATGAAGCATTGGCCATAGCCATTGATGCCAGCAATGTTTATATAACCGGTTATCAAAAGGGAGCAGGTACCGGTAACGATTTTATTACCATTAAATATGACTTGAATGGAAGCATTGTGTGGACAGTTGCGTATAATTATCTAGCCAATGAGTCTGACCAAAGCAATTCTATAACCACTGACAATAATGGCAATGTTTACATAACAGGTCAAAGCGACATCGACCCATCGGTAAATAGCAATGAAGATTATGTTACCATCAAATATAATAGCGCAGGGCAACAGCAATGGGAAAAAAGAAAAAATGGTTTTGGCAACGGCACCGACCGTCCGGTAAAAGTACTAACCGACAATAGCAATAATGTGTACGTAACCGGCCGCAGCAATAATGGGCAAAACGATGATTACATGACCATTAAATATAACGATGCAGGGCAGGAACAATGGGTGAAGTTATTTGACCGTAATGATAACGACCGTGCTACAGATATGGTGGTTGACAAAACCTGGGGCGATGTAATAGTTACCGGCCGCAGCGACAATGGTAGTAATTTTGATTATGGAACAGTAAAATACAATACCTTAGGAACCCAGCAATGGCAGGCCATACATGATTACCTGGATGATGATCGCGCTACCCACGTTGCCTTGGATGGGCAAGGCAATGTCTTCGTAACCGGGCAAAGCGATTTCGACCCATCGGCCGGTATCAATTTCAACATCACTACCGTTGTGTATAATAACACTGGCGTATTTCAATGGAATATAACATATGCAGGTGCTGCAGGTAATGATGAAGTGCCTATGGGTATTGTTCCTACAGGCTTTGCAGAGTGTGTAATAACTGGCTATACCGATACCGACCCAACCGCCTCGATTGTAAACGATATGGTTACCCAGCGTTATGATGCTGCGGGTAATGTAATGTGGACGCAAACGTATAACCATACCGGTACAAGCAACGACCAGGTGGGGGCAGCAACCCGCGACCCAAACGGGAATATAGTTGTGGTAGGTTTTACCGAGACCGCACCTAATATGGATGCATTGGCATTATGGTATGACATGGCAGGCAATAATACCCACCTTGCCTCATACAATGGCTCTGGCGATAATTTAGATAATGCACTAGCTATGGTGACCAATACAGCAGGAGAAGTTTTTCTTGCCGGTTACACCACTACGTATCAACAGGATCGCAATATGTGTATTGTCAAAATTGATGCAAACGGCAACACCGCATGGAGTAAACAATATAACGGAACCTCATCCTATAACCCTGACGAAGCGCATGCTTTGGTTATGGGTGCAAATCATATTTATGTTGCCGGTTACTTACGAAATAGCAATCAGTCGTTTGATTATTATACGCTCAAATTAAATTTATTGGGCGATACAGTATGGACCCGCTCTTATAATTATGCTGCCGTAAATGGTAGCGATAAAGCGTTTAGTGTAGGAATTGATGCAAGCGAAAATGTGTATGTGGCAGGGCGCAGCGATCAATCGCCAAACGCAATATCTAACAACGATGCGTTCATTATTTGCTATCAAACCAATGGTACTAAAAAATGGGATAAGCGTATAAATGGCAGCGGTAATGGTGATGATGAATGGATTACATGCAAGGTAACAACTGCCGGTAATGTATATGCCGTAGGTAACACCTACAACGGCTCTAACACAGACCTATTAATTGCAAAATTTGATAATGCCGGAAACCAGCAATGGCTTAAAACTCTTGATGGTGCCAATGGAAATGATGAAGCCCGTGGCATGTACCTCGACAATAATGAAAATGTATATGTAACTGGTTTTGCAACTGCATCGGGAGGAACCTATAAGGATATAGTTACACTTAAATATGACAATGCAGGTAACTTGCAATGGAACAAAACTTACAGTGGGCCGGGAGGAGCAAATGATAATGGCAAAGCCATTACTGCCGATGGTGCAGGCAATGTGTATGTGGCAGGCAATATAGATATAGACAATGATACACTTACCTCCAATGACGATGTTGTGGTGTTGAAATACGATGGCAATGGAAACTATATATGGGCACAAGCAAATAATGGAGCCGCTATAGGTAATGATGATGCAAGTGATATTACTATGGATGCGGCCGGAAATATTATTATTGCATCTACCATGGACAACACAACCAATGCGATACCCAATCTTGACTACGCAACTATATACTACGATGCTAATGGGCAGGTTAAAGGTAAGCTCGTGTATAATGGTTCGGCTGATAGTACCGACTCGCCCAATGCCTTGCTGTTACACAACAACGCTGTTTATATAACTGGTGGTAGCGGAGGCGTAAATACACAACGCGATATGCTTACGCAATGTTTTAATGTGGTACAACTTGATATTAACAATGAAACCGGCAACAGGCAGGCCATTAAAATTTTCCCTAATCCTGCCACTACGCTGTTAATGATTGCTGGCGACTATCAACAGGCTGTTACCGTAACCATACATGATGCGAATGCGAAGTTGATTTTTCAAAAAAATTTTGATGGCGATGTTTCCCCTTCTATAAATGTGAGCGCATTTGCACAAGGAACATATACCATAACCGTTACAAACGAAAGCGGAGAAAAAAAGGAATCAAAATTTTTAATTCAAAGATAAATAAGCATGAAGAAAATTATTGTGTGTATGGTAATTGTCGCCCTTGCGGCCACATCCTGTAAAAAGGAACCAGGCATAGGAGGCGATGCAAGCATTAAGGGTAAAGTATATGCGCGCAAGTATAATACAACATTTACCAACTTGCTATCGCAAGGGTATGTACCCGATGCTGATGTATATATTATTTTTGGTGATGACCTTACCTATAGCGAACGCATCCGAACCAACTATAATGGCGAGTTTGAGTTTCCGCATTTATATAAGGGAGATTATACGCTTTATGTTTATTCGAAAGATTCAGCTGCCATTGTTAATCAGCAGGTTTTGCCTGAAGACTCTGCCGTAGTAAAAAAGATTAGCATAAGCGAGCGCAAGCAAGAAGTAGATGCCGGTGAAATGATAATTTTTAAATAGAAATAGGATGCAAAAAATTAGTTGGATGGTATGCCTGTTGTTTTGCGGTAGCGTGTACGCCCAAACCAAAAAGGTAATTCGCGAGGCCGGAGTGCGAAAAGAAATAACCCTGACCTATGAAAAAAAGGAAGATAAAAACACAAGCAAAACCTTGATTACGGAATATGATACTAACGGAAACATCCTAAGTCAGGAGCAGTATAATTCCGATAGTAGTTTGGTTAGCAAAGAAATATTTGAGTATAACAAACAGGATGACATCATCAGACACAAGGAGTATGGCAAAAACAATTCGTTAAAAAAACACACCTACTATCAGTTTGATAATCTAGGCGACTTAACCGAAGAATTTGAATACGATGAAAACGGAGAGCTGAAAGAACGCACCACCCTACATTATAATGGTTTTGGTTTGAAAGATGAAGCGCGCACCTATAATACAAAGGGAGAACTTAAAAAGCGTGCTACCTATGTTTATAATAACAAGAACCTGCTAACCGAGCGAATTACCTACAATGCCGAAGGCAATGTAGTGTCAACCAAAAAAGTAGTTTATCAGTATAAATAATGCGCTTCCTCATAAATGTAACCCTAGCCGTATTAGTTGCCACTGAATGTTACAGTCAGCAGCAGGATGCCGGATTGCGCCTAAATCTTGAAATTGAAAAAAAGGTAACCAAGCGGTTGTCAGTGTCATTGATCAACCGACTAACGTTTAACAACAATATTACAGAATGTGGCAGCGCCTTTACAGGCATAGCTGCCGGTTACAAATTAAATAAATGGCTCACTATAGGTGGGCAATATCGTTTTATGCAAAACCGAAACCTTGATAATTTTTATGACGACAGGCAACGATTTATTGGCGAGTTATCGGCACAAAAAAAAATTGGAAAAGTAGAAGTTGGCATTCGCATGCGTTATCAAAGTACCATCAATGGCATTGCTATAACCGAAGCATATCAGCACCAAACGCGCGATTTGTTGCGTGCTCGGGTGCAAGTACGTTACAAGTTAAGTAAAAAGTACTCGGTTGCTTTACGCGAAGAAATTTTTTATCGCCTTGGACAACTAAACAACCTGCAAGGTATGCGAACCTCAGCCGCCTTCTCTTACAATGTAACCCGACATCATCAACTTGATTTGCTCTATTTTGTTCATCAAGAGCTTAATCTTAAAGCAAACGATACAGATTTTATTTTTTCGGTAGGTTATGGATTCACGTTTTAAATAGTCCTATTTCTTCAACATACCTATTAATTTCATCCATCCCCCGGCAATAATTAGTAGGCTATAGATTTATTTTTTTATTTTTGGGAAATGGTTGATTGGGGGGGGAGTTGAAAAACCTTGATGCGTTATCGGAATGTGAAGCATCTATTATCAAGGTAAAGGAATTCAACTTACAGTACCCACAACTTTAAATTAGAAATAGCTATGTCAAAAAATTTGGGCGACTTATCGGGACGGAAAGGATTAAACTATAATCTGTTTGAAGAGTTAGGTATTGCAGCATCGCAACAGGGAACACCAACTGCCGAAAAAATGGAACAACTCCGCAAAGAATTCCTCGTAGGCATGGCGAATGTTTATGGTACTGTTACCTTTTACGATTTTATGCGCCCCGAAAACAAAGGCAAGAAAGTATATGTTTGCAATGGATCGGCATGTATGACGGCAGGTACACAACAGGAGGTACATACAAAATTAGGCGCAGCTTTTAAAGCCGATGAAATTGGGGAAATGTGCTGCCTGGGGCGTTGTCATCAAAACGCAGCCTTTCATTATGCAGGGCATAATTTTTCGGGTAGCGATATTGATAACCTGGATACTATACGAACAAAAGATACCGGCACCACCGAAAAGTATCATGTAGGCAACTATGGTACTGCAATACTAACTGCACCTTATGGCGAGGTAAGCGACTATTATGATATTTTTAAAAAATGCCTGGCACAATCTCCCGATGCGTTATTAGCACAACTTAAAGACTCCGCTATTCGTGGGCGTGGAGGTGCAGGATTTAGCATGGCCTTTAAATTGGAGTCATGTAAAAATACCACTGACCCAACCAAGTTTATCGTTTGCAATGCTGATGAAGGCGACCCCGGAGCATACAGTGACCGTTACATCATGGAGCAGCGCCCACACGCTTTGCTTATGGGAATGATGATAGCCGGATACATTACCGGTGCGGCATATGGGGTGGTTTATATTCGTGCCGAGTATCCGGAGTCAATTGCAATTATTGATGAAGCCATCAATCATCTGCGTGAATTAAAATTACTTGGCAATAATATCTGTGGCACCAACTTCAATTTCGATTTCAAAATAATAAAAGCACAAGGGGCATATATTTGTGGCGAAGAAACGGCTTTGCTCTCCTCCATCGAAGGGCAACGTCCGGAGGTGCGCGTGCGCCCACCGTACCCAACACAACAAGGATTATTTAATAAGCCTACCGTAGTCAATAATGTAGAAACCCTGGCCAACCTGCCATACATTATGCAGCATGGGGGCAAAGCATATGCAGCAATTGGTAGCGCCAAATCGAGCGGAACCAAGTTGGTCTCACTCGATGGGTTTTTTAATAGACCCGGCATTTACGAAGTAGATTGCGGCACCCCATTATCAATAGTTATAAATGATTTGGGAGGAGGCTTTCGACTTCCTGTTAAGGCCATGCACATTGGAGGACCTTTAGGAGGACTTGTTCCGATTTCAAAAATAGATAGCTTATCAATCGATTTCGAAACATTTGCAAAAGAAGGATTCCTGCTCGGTCATGCTTCGGTGGTTTGTATTCCCGAAAATTTTCCGTTGATAAAATACATTGAGCACCTGTTTCAGTTTACTGCGCATGAGAGTTGTGGCAAATGTTTTCCGTGCAGGCTTGGAAGCACGCGTGGTTACGAACTTATGCATAAGGCACAAACCAGCGATTATAAAATTCCTTACGAGCTCATTACCGACTTGCTCGAAACATTAGAAACAGGTTCTTTGTGTGCCTTAGGCGGTGGATTGCCATTGCCTGTAAAAAATGCATTGAACTACTTTAGTAACGAACTTTCTCCATATTTTAAAAAATAAATACGATGGAAAAATTTGTCTTTATAAACGATAAAAAATTCCCCATACAGTCGGGCGATACTATTTTGAAACTGGTACGCAGGCATTTTGGTAAGGACTTTGTTCCTACACTGTGCGATGCGCCTAACCTTGAACCTTTTGGTTCTTGCCGAGTATGTAGCGTAGATGTGGCACTTGTGCAAAACGGTCCGGCAAAGGCAATGGCCTCGTGCCATACGCCTGTTATCGAAAACTCGTATATCTACACCGATAGCGAACGTATTACACGATTACGCAAGAATATTATTGAACTTGTACTTACCGATCATCCTCTTGATTGCCTTACCTGTGAAGTAAACAATAATTGCGAGTTACAAACCGTAGCTGCGCGTGTGGGCATACGCAAGGTGCGCTATCCCGAAGGAAAAAATCACCTCAACCGCGAAAAGGACTTGAGTCATCCTTATATGACCAGCGATTTTTCGAAATGCATAAATTGTTTTCGTTGTGTGCGTGCTTGCGATGAAGTGCAGGGCCAATTTGTGCTCAGCATGGCCGGTCGTGGATTTGATAGTCACATTGTTAAAGGCGATAACAAAACATTTTTCGAATCGGCATGTGTAAGTTGTGGCGCCTGCGCACAGGCATGCCCCACCTCTGCTATATCGGATGTGTTTGAATCAAAATCAATTGCCATAGATAAAAAAGTACGCACCATATGCACGTATTGTGGTGTTGGTTGCAACCTCGATGTGGCCGTAGATAACGGACAGGTTAAGTCGATACAGGCACCGTATGATGCCGAAGTAAACCAGGGACATACCTGCCTCAAGGGGCGTTTTGCTTTTTCATTTTACAAACATCCAGAGCGTATACAAACACCGTTAATAAAGCGTAATGGAAAATTTGAACCCGCCACCTGGGACGAAGCGTATGATTTTGTTGCAACAAAATTTTCGGAGATAAAGAATACACATGGACCCGATGCGTTGGCTGGCATTTCATCGGCACGGTGTACGAATGAGGAAAATTATTTGATGCAAAAATTTTTCAGAGCCGTAATAGGTACTAACAACATTGACAGTTGTGCACGCGTGTGCCACTCGCCAACAGCACTGGGAATGCAACGCACCTTTGGTACCGGTGCAGCTACTAACTCCATCGAAGATCTTAAATACACTGACCTCATCATGGTAATTGGAGCCAATCCTACAAGCGGACATCCGGTTACTGGAGCCAAGCTTAAGCAGTTGGCCATGAAAAAAACCTGCATTGTTATAGACCCTCGCAGAACTGAACTTGCAGAGTATGCCACCTATCATTTACAATTGCGCCCTGGCACTAACGTGGCCATGCTAAATATGCTGTTGTATTACATTGTTGCCGAAGGTCTCGAAGACAAAAACTTTATCGAAAATCGAACCGAAGGGTACGAAGAATTTCGACAGCACATGCTGAAACAGAATATGGACGAGCTTGAAAAAATTACCGGTGTAAAAAAGGAGCTTGCTCGCAAAGCCGCCATGGCGTATGCCAGTGCGCCTAATGCCATGTCGTTTCATGGTCTGGGTGTTACCGAGCACTCGCAAGGAACGTATACTGTAATGCTTATTGCCGACCTTGCTATGATAACCGGAAATATTGGAAGGCGTGGTGTAGGAGTAAATCCATTACGCGGACAAAACAATGTGCAAGGTGCTGCCGATATGGGTTGTCAACCACATCAGGGTGCCGGTTATCTGGATGTTACTAATACCGAATATCACCACCGCTATGAAGAATTTTATAAAGCCAAACTGCCTATACATGTAGGATATAAAATTCCGCAGATGTATGATGCAGCATTGGCGGGCAAGCTCAAAGCGCTATGGATAATGGGTGAGGATAATGTGCAAACCGATCCCAATACAACACATGTGAAAAATGCGCTGAGTAAATTAGACTTACTGGTTGTGCAGGAATTATTTATGACCGAAACAAGCAAAATGGCCGATGTCATTTTACCTGCCTCATCGTTCCTCGAAAAGAGTGGTACTTTTACGAATGGCGAACGAAGGATACAACGTGTGCAGGAAGTGGTAAAACCATTGCCGGGAACCAAACCCGATGGACAAATTGTGATAGACCTGATGAACCGTATGGGTTATGCTCAAGCGGATTATGATCCAAAAACATTGCTCGAAGAAATAGCGCAGATAGTACCATTTTTTGCCGGAGTAAAATGGGATGAGCTTGGCGACAATGGCAAGCAATGGCCAGTGTTGCCTGATGGTAGCGATACAGAGATATTGCATACCGATACATTTAAACGGGGCAAAGGAAAATTCCAGACTGCCACGTGGCTCGAATCCGAAGAAATTGTAAAAAATGCCGATGAGTTTCCTTATATACTGACTACCAATCGCGAGCTTGAGCATTACAACTGTGGCACTATGACACGTAGAACAGGGAATGTTGAAATATTAAAAGATGATGTGCTTATTATTCATCCTGAAGATGCAACCAAACATCAAATTGCCGAAGGAGAATATGTATGTGTAATAAGTGCTCGCGGAAAAATTGATGTAAAAGCACGCATTAGTGATGAAGTACGCCCCGGAGTATTATCAAGTACTTTTCATTTTCCTGATATACATATGAATGACCTTACCAGCAGCGTTGCCGATAGCGAAGCCATGTGCCCGGAGTATAAAGTTGTTGCAGTAAACATTCGTAAAAGCAAGGGACAACATAAAATACTTGCTGAGGCAAAAGGATAAGCTAAGCCAATTAAATTTGTGTCGAGTCCAAATTAGAACGAATAAATTTAAGGCATGGTATACGGTGGTAGTTACAAAAGGCAAACGAATTTTTTTACATACTACGTTTTTAGAAGGAAGTTCTTTTGACATGAAGAATAATGAAAGGGTGCATCAATCATATTCATCATCATCCTAAATTAGCCTGATACAATTTTACCGAAGAAAGGGTTACTTGTTTTATTGGAACCCAAACACCTAGATAATGGAAACGGAATACCGCGACTATTGTTTATATAAACTAACTACATCTTGTTTTTATATACTTTTGCCAAAAAAAATCAGAGAATGACGAATCCATCTTTCCATGTTGAACAACTCTACACCAACTGCCTCGCGCAAGGCGCATATTACATTATAAGTAATGGCGAAGCTGCTATTATTGATCCCCTGCGTGAAACACAACCTTACCTTGAAAAGCTAAAGCGTGACCATGTTACGCTCAAGTATATTTTCGAAACGCATTTTCATGCAGACTTTGTAAGTGGACATCTTGACCTACACCGTCAAACAAATGCACCCATTGTATTTGGACCTAATGCTGCACCAGCCTTTGACTACATTGGCGCAACTGACGAACAAGTTTTTAAGTTGGGAAACATTAGCATTAAGGTATTGCACACGCCCGGGCATACCATGGAAAGCACTTGCTACCTGTTACTTGATGAGCATGGAAAACCGCACTCCTTGTTTAGTGGCGATACACTTTTTATTGGAGATGTTGGCAGGCCGGACCTCGCACAAAAGGCAGCATCCATGACGCAGGAGCAGTTGGCCTCTACCCTGTTTCAATCATTGCGTAATAAAGTAATGACTTTGCCTGATGAAGTAATTGTATATCCTGCACATGGAGCAGGAAGTGCCTGTGGAAAAAATATGAGTAAGGAAACAGTTAGTACCATTGGACTACAAAAGCAACTGAACTATGCCCTGCGTGCTGACATGACCGAACAGGAATTTATTAAAGAGGTTACTGATGGGCTATTACCGCCCCCGGTTTATTTTGGTGCAAATGTAGCTATGAACAAAAGCGGCTATCAAAATTTTGAAAGCATACTAAAACAAGGCATGCGTGCTTTAACTGCAACTGAATTTGAAACTGCAGCAGAGGAAACCGGAGCATTAATACTAGATACACGCAACAGCAGTGAATTTTGTAAGGCATTTATTCCGCAATCAATTAATATTGGTATTGGAGGAGATTTTGCACCGTGGGCAGGCGCTATGATTGGCGATGTGGCTCAGCGAATTTTACTCATAACCGAACATGGTAAAGAAGAGGAGAGCATCATGCGTTTATCTCGAGTAGGTTTTGATAATGTGTTGGGCTATTTGCAAAATGGAATAACTGCCTGGATAGAGGCAGGTAAAGAAACAGATAGAGTAAACAGAATTAGTCCGGAGCAATTTGCCGGTGAGTTTAAGCATGAACAACACAAAGTAATTGATGTGCGCAAAAACAGCGAATATGCTGCTGAGCATATTAACGAAGCCTACAATATGCCATTGGCCTCTATTAACGATTGGATAAAAGATATAAAACCGAATGAGCATTTTTACCTGCATTGCGCAGGCGGTTATCGCAGCGCTATTGCTGCAAGCATTTTACAAGCACGCGGATATCATAACTTTTCAGAGGTTGAGGGCGGTTTTAATGCAATAAAAAAGACTCCGGTGCCCACGTCTGATTTTGTTTGTCAAAGCAAAGTTGTTAGCTAAGATAAATCGCCTTCGTGAAACAGCAGGCTATTACCATCTTCAGTTACAGAAAGGGTAACTTCTCTTCCCAGAATTAAAGCAGCATTTTCAGGTTGATGCCCCGCAGGAAAATCAAATACTACAGGGAATCCAATTTCATGTACGTGCTCATGAATTATTTCAAATACATTTTTACCGTAAGCTACCTTTTCATTATCCTTCATATCCGTCATGGCGCCTACAACTAAACCTGCCAGCAAATCAATTTTTCCGCAGCGTTTCAAGTGAACCATCATCCTGTCAATATGATAAAGTTGCTCGTCTATATCTTCTATAAATAAAATTTTTCCGGCAACATCTAAGTCGCTGTTTGTGCCTGTTAAGTTATGCAGGATAGATAAATTTCCTCCTATAATTTCTGCTGTAATTTCGCCATGCTTGTTGAGGTGTTGATGGTCGGTATCGGTTGGCCATGTATAATGTAAGGTTTCTCCTTTCAAAGCTGCTAGCAGGCTCTCTATAGTGTGGTTGTTGGGTGCATAATCTTTGTAACATGTAAGCACATGCGAATGCAAGGTTTCGATGCCGTAGTTGTGGTGCAGGTGCGAATGAAAAACAGTAATATCGCTAAAGCCAATTAACCATTTTGGGTTATTTATTAATGGCGCAAAATCAACATCATCCACTACACGCACGCAACCATATCCTCCGCGTGCAGCTATAATTGCGCTTATATCCTTTCGGTCTATCATATCTTGCAGGTCGGCTGCACGTTCGTTATCTGTACCAGCATAAATGTTCATCTGGTTATACAAATTTTTTCCTTCAACAACTTCAAACCCTGCATTGCGTAATACGTCTATTCCGGCTGTAATATCCTCAGGGCTTACCCTTCTTGCTGGTGCTATTATTCCAATTTTATCTCCCTGTTTCAGATAAGGTGGTGTTATCATTTTTCTTATGTTATTTTTAATTGGGCGAAATTATAAAATTAACCTTCGAATCATTTCTTATACTGAAGCAGATGTTATATTTGCTTTAAAAAAAAGCTATGAAAGGAATATTGTTGATGCTGTTAGTGCTTGGCTTAATGGTTATAAATCCGGTGGTTGGGCAAAAAGACACCGTGATTATAAAAACATCTGCCCAGTGCGACATGTGCAAAAAAAAGATTGAAGATGCACTTCGTTTCGAAAAAGGGGTGTCATTAGCAACTCTGGAAGTAAAGTCGGCAACGGTTAAAGTGGTGTATAATACTGCCAAAACCAACCCCGATAAAATCCGAATAGCCATAAGTACCCTAGGCTATGATGCCGACAGCGTGCCTGCTAATAAGGAGTCGTACGAGAAACTACACTCCTGTTGCAAAAAACCTCCGCACAATGAGTAACTAGTTAGCCAAAGAATTTACCAAATTTTAATAATTACCATTTAACCGAATAGTTATATTTGCCATTCATTTTTAATTAAATAACATCATGCGAAAAATATTTTTAGTGTTACTATTGATTGCTAGTACCACCATACTACAAGCCCAGGTATTACGTAGTGGCCCTCCGGGACAGGTAGGCGAACAGGCTCCTGAAGTAAAAATTAAAGAATGGCTTAATTCGAATAAGGCCATTGACTTAAAGGGCAAGCCTCTGCTTATTGATTTTTGGGCAACATGGTGTGGCCCTTGCCGTGCCGCTATTCCGCATATGAACGAACTGGCAAAAGAGTATAAATCAAAAATGAACTTTCTGTCGCTAACAGCAGAAGAAAAAGAAAAGGTAGTGCCCTTTATGCAAAAAACAGCGTTCGAGAGTTTTGTAGTTACCGACTTCAACCGCGTTTCTAATTCCAATTATGGCATTTCTGGAATTCCTCATATTGTAATCATTGGTGCCGATGGCAAAGTTGCATGGCGTGGACATCCGATGAACTTGAACAAGCAAATGATAGAAGAATTTCTTAAAACGGGGAAAATAGCCGGGTAATCATAAGATTAATCTATAAAGTTAAAAAGGGCATCTCATTTTGAGGTGCCCTTTTTAATTGGCTGCTGCTTTCAGTTCGATTGGGGAGGATTAATCCGGGGCTTAAAAAATCTTTAGTCTTAGTCCCCCGTACAGCCTTCTGCCCATTATAGGTCCCCATATTTGGGTAGCATCAAACGATGTATTAAAGGGATTGTCGGCTCCAATTATTAAATGATGTTGAGTAAAGTTGCCAATGTTTTCCATTCCCAGATAAAGTTCAAAGCGTTTAAATACTTTAGTGACTTGTGCATTCATAACTGCATAGGCAGGCGATTGATTAAAAGGAATTTCCGAATCGGCATGATGCACATCAAGAGGTAATAATTTGGGTCCATCAAGCTGCACGGTATAATCTGCACGCCATTTTTTGTTTATGGTCTCATAAGCCAAAGTAAACAATCCTTTGTGCCGCGATAGTAAGGGTCGTTGATATAAGGTCCGGTTAAAGGTGATGTGTACATCGTCAAATTTGTAAGCCATGCGCAATTGTAAGTTGCGCACAATGGAAAAATCGAGTATGGCCGAAATACTTTGTGCATACGACCTTCCATCAAGGTTGTAAAAACGTATATAGTCATTGTTACTAAAGGCATCAGCAATAACCTGATTAATAAATTCAGAGCGGTATGCATCAAGATTAAATGTGGCTTCCTGCTGACCAATCAAAAATTTATAAGTGGCATTCAAACCATAGTTAATACCATGTTCTATACGCGGAGTTTCATCTATGCGCAGGGCTTTGCCTTGCGCCATCCAACCTATGTTGTCGGTAATAATATTTGCTGTGCGGTAGCTGTTGCCACCAGCAGCTCGTACAATAAGGTTTTCGGTAAAGTTGTACTTTATATTTAAGCGTCCTGTAAAAAGTTCTTTGAATTGATTGTGATAATCGAATCGTGTTCCTGCTATTACAGCAAATTTTTCTTCCGAATTATAACGGTATTCTAAAAAGGCTCCGGGAATAATTTCAGGCTTTGCAATAGAAAAGGCCGACAATTGATCGGTGTAAAAATCAAGTATGTTCATATAGCGGAATGATGCACCTGTTTTAAATAAATGGCTGCAATTAAAAATTTCATTTTGAAAAATGTAATTCGCCAGGTAACTATACTGCTTTGCATCGTAGGATTTTTTTCCAATAAATGAATTGAATTCATGATAAACAAAGTCTTGCTGAAGCCCCATGGACTTATTCGGCTTTTCGGGAAATACCATTCCTGTTTTCGAATATAACTCTATCCGGTTATTTCTGATTTTCTGATCCAAAAGATGCTTTAGCATCTTTTGCTTTTAGGTATTGTAACTGCCCCGATTCTCTCACATCAGCCAAAGCCTTTATTCCAAATTGCCCTTCTATCTTTTTGCCGCTGCTATATCTAATACGGTTATAAAAATTAATTTGCTGTCGCAAAGGAACATCTGCAAAGCCATCATCGTTATGATCAAACGGATCTTGCATTAAATTACCGTGCAACATCATGATCATGTTCCATCGTTGTGCAGAATCAAGGTGATGTACCGAATAAAAATTTGCTTCGGTCTCTTTCATACTGGTAGCAAAGAGATTGATGTAAGCCTTTTCTTCAACAACTTCGGGCTTAATAAATTCTACATTAATAGAGCCGCTTAACCCTTCGTAGCCATTAACTACGCTACCAGCGCCCTTGCTTATCTGTATACTCTCCATCCACGGCCCTGGAATAAATGCAAGTCCGTAAGGCTGTGTTAGCCCAATAGACGAATTAATGTTTTCTGTAAGGAGTTGTGAGTATATTCCCGACAAGCCAAGCAATTGAATTTCCTTTGCTCCTGTAACTGCATCGGTATAGTTTACATTTACAGTTGGGTTGGTTTCAAAGCTTTCTGATAAATTACAACACGCTGCACGCAAAATTTCTTTTTGTGTTATCGTTTCGGTATTACGCGTTTTGATGGTGCTTATTTGTGTGCCACTTTGAACCGCTTCTACTTCTACAGCGTTTAATGTATTGGTCGTTTGAAGATAAATTTTTAGTCCCTTGCTTTGTTCATTAACAGCCAGCGTTTTACTCGTATATCCTGTGTAGCTAATGACAAGCGTATCGGGCAAGGTTATATTCTTTAACTGAAAGTATCCATTTTGATCGGTTTGAAATATGAGTTTATTTCCTTTCACAAAAACGTTGGCACCGGGAAGCATTTCCGACTTGGCGTCACTTGTGCCATAGATATGGCCATCAATAAAATTCTGTGCATTAAGTTTTGTAAGCGCACCTAAGCACAATAGTAGTGCAATTATTTTCTGCATGATTAACAAAAGATTTGAAACATTAAAAAAGGTAACATGTAAAAACGTGTTTACCTGTTTTCAAATTCTTAAACTAATCAAGAATGGTTTAAATCCTGTAAGAATAATTGGGACTGTATTGGTTGTAAATACCTGCAACGCGGCAATGGTATTTGTAATTCGATAAAATGAAAAAACAGAAGCAGGCAAAATTTTTATTTTTTCAGAAATAGAAAATGCCTTGACGCTTAATAAGCCATTTATGGAAAGTTGTGTTACACAAATATGTGTGGTGCAACAATTATCGTTACAGCCATCTTCACAGGAGTTATCGCCCTCTTCGCAACAAGCATCTGCAGTGGTTTCCATTTGACAAAAGTGTGAAACATGAACAATGCCCGTAGTAGCTACTAACAGCAGCAGGCAAATGAAAATGGAAAGTAATCGTACAATTTTTTGTTTCACAACGCGAAAGTATAAATTTTGCGGTAGAATAATTATGGTTTTTTCATTAGTATTTGGTAAAAAACAAAGCCATTAATCTGATTAATCAACATTCATAAATGCGATTGGGTAAAAAAAAATGGATTTTGAAAACTAATCAAAATGTTGCTGTTGCCTTATTAAATGTAATGAAGATAATGCTTTATCTTGCGCATTAGTAATACCACAATTATGGCAAATTCAAGGCGAAGATTTATTTCAGCTCTATCTGCACTTGCCGGGGCAAGCGCATTTGTTCCGGAACTATTGGCAGCTTCATCACGAAGTATTTCAATGGATAAGTATCCTGACGAAGACACTTATTGGCAAAGCATAAGGCAGCAATTTACTCCCGGGAAGGACATTATTAATTTTAATAATGGAGGTGTAAGCCCACAGCCCAAAATTGTGCAGAATACCTTTAAGAAATACTACGATCAAGCCAACATGGGACCCAGCTATTATATGTGGAGGCAAATAGATGCTAACCGAGAAGTATTGAGGGCCAAACTTGCAAACTATGTTGGCTGTGATACCGAAGAGTTAGCAATAAACCGAAATACAACCGAAGGGTTAAATACCCTTGCGCTCGGTTTTCCGCTACAAGCTGGTGACGAAGTAATATTATCTGAGCAGGACTATCCTAATGTGGTGCAGGTATGGAAACAACGTGAACTTCGTGATAAAATAGTACTTAAGTGGGTGCATCTTGACTTACCCGAAAAGAATGAAGATGTTATAGCGAAAAAGTACATTTCGCAAATTACACCACGAACAAAGCTAATATGCATTACGCATATTATTAATTGGACGGGTCAAGTAATGCCGGTACAAAAAATTTGCAAGGCTGCTGCTGAACAGGGAATAAAAACGGTGGTTGATGGGGCTCACACAGTTTCACACCTTGAGATTAAAATCAGCGATTTAAATTGCGATTTTTTTGCATCAAGCCTGCATAAGTGGACTTGCGCTCCTTTGGGCACAGGTATTTTGTATGTTAAAAAAGGCAACGCAGGGGGTATATGGCCGCTGCATCCAAACAATAAACCACTGGTTGATGATATTCGGAAATTTGAAATTCTGGGCACTCGCAATATGGCTGCCGAACATGCTATTTCCGCTGCTATAGACTTCAATTTAGAAATGGGTTTGAATCGTAAATACAACAGGCTATGTTATTTGAAAAATTATTGGATGGAAAAAATCACCAACCCACGTGTGTATTTTTTGTCCGAAAAAAATCCCACTATTAATAATGCTATCTGTAATTTTGGAATAGAAGGATTAACTGTTAATGAGCTGGCTGATTATCTATTTAATAAGTACAAAATTCATACTTCGCCAATCGACATAGCAGGTATTAAAGGTTGTCGTGTTACTCCGCATGTTTATACATCGCTTTCCGAACTTGATGTATTGGTGGAGGCGGTAAATTCGTATAAGTAGATTTTTTTTATTGAGAGGAATGAAAGGGAGGCGCGCGCAGTGGAATGAATACGAATCGCACGGAGCCACGGAGGGCACGGAGAATATAAATACGTGTAATGCGGAGGATGTTTAATACGAGTCGCACGAGAAAGTTTAATTCGAATTGCAGTGTGAAGATAAAGTGGTGATTTCAAAAAATAATTTCAAAAAATTAGGATAATGAGACTTGCACCCGTTGCATTGGATCACAAAAAAAAGAATTTCTCCGTGCGCCATTGCATTTAAGAATAACAAGCTTTATTCCCCCTATTCAATTGCATAAACGCGCAACGAATTTTGTGTGCCAATAAATAATTTGTTTTTCTCAACACGAATTTGGGTTGCGTCATTCAATCCTTCGAGCGGCTTGTTTGATAGCTCTGCATCACGTATACTTTCAAAAACCAGATTCCCTTCGCGGTTATGGTAAACTACCCGGTCGGCAGAGCCCTGCACTTGCGCAAGTTGTAACGGGGTGTATATACTTCGGTAAAAATTTCCAAATTTGTCAAATGCAAGTATGTGATTTTTGTTATCTTGTAACAATAAATAGTTTTCGGTTTCGCAAAGCGACACCGGAGTAAGTATTTTTTGTGTGCTGTCTTTAGTTAATACAGGACCCATGGTAAGAACAAACCCCGAGGCATCCATTTTTTTTAATTGCCGGTTGCGCTCATCAAATATCCAATAATTATTCTCGTTGGTACGCGCTATTGCACTTACTATACCCAGGTGTGGAAGCGTACTCAGATCAGTTTCTGTAATAAGGGCAAGTTGTTCATTTAAAATACGTAGTTGCATAAACGATTTATAGAATAATGCAATCTTAAATGGATCATACATATCAGCCTGTGTAATATTTCCATAGCGATAATCATCGTACACATAAAGTTCTTTGCCTTCGGCAGAGTATTTCGAAATCTTGCTGCCATCAATTAAGTAAATATTTCCGAGCCTATCAGTAGTAAAAAAATCAAAACCGGCTTTAATCTCCAGCAAAGGGGTTTGAGAATGCAGGTTAGAAGACATTGCTGATAAAATCAGCAATGACATAAAAACCATACGTACTATAACTTTTACAAAACTCATCAAGCGTAAATGTAAGTACGAATGCATCACAAAAAAAGTGTTTGATAAATAAAATTGTTTTCGTGGTTGCAATACACATAAAAAAAGTTGCACAGTTTTCTATGCAACTCTATAAATTCTATTTCCGAATATTAAATTCTGTTAGTCGCCAAATCGCTTAGCAACTACATCCCAGTTAACCACGTTCCACCAGGCGGCAATATAATCGGGCCTGCGGTTTTGGTAATGCAGGTAATATGCATGTTCCCACACATCAATACCAAGAAGCGGAGTTCCTTTAACTTCGGCTACATCCATTAGTGGATTGTCCTGATTAGGAGTGCTGCTAATAGCAAGGTTGCCACTATCATCCTTTAACAACCATGCCCAACCACTACCGAAACGTGTGGTGGCAGCCTGTTCAAATTTGCTTTTCATTTCGTCCATACTGCCAAAAGCCTTCATTATGGCTTGTTCCAAAGCCCCTTCAGGTTTGTTGCTGCCGCCAGGTTGCATCAATTGCCAAAAAAGGGAGTGGTTATAATGTCCACCTCCGTTATTTCTAACAGGCATAGGATATTTGCTAATACTTTTGCAAATACTTTCTATGTCCATGTTTTCGGCATCGGTGCCGGCAGTAGCCTTGTTCAGGTTAGTTACGTATGCTTGGTGATGTTTGCCATGATGGATCTCCATGGTACGTGCATCAATGTGTGGCTCTAATGCATTAAATGCATATCCAAGAGCGGGAAGTTCAAATGCCATGATATGTTTGTTTTTAATTTTAAAAATTTCAATTGCAATAGTACAAAGATAAATGGTAAGAAAAATTATAGACTGGTTAATTATCAATTCCCTTTAGCAAATTTATATCTTCGCCACTCCAAAAAAATCTTATTCTATAAGTATGTCTCACGAATTAAACGAACTCGAAATACAGCGAAGGCAAAAGCTTGAAGCAATTATACAAGAAGGGTATAATCCATACCCGGCCGAGAGTTATGAAGTAACTACCAGCTCCGAAATTATTAAAAACGAATTTGATTCGACTCCCGAAATATTTTCGGAGGTGAGTATTGCCGGTCGCATCATGGGTGTACGCGATATGGGTAAAGCATCATTTGCGGTGCTGCAAGACCGTGCCGGCCGCATTCAACTTTATGTTAAGCGCGATGATTTATGTCCTGGCGAGGATAAGACCTTGTACGATAATCTGTTTAAAAAACATCTTGATATTGGGGATATAATTGGAGTAAAGGGATATGTTTTCCGCACCAAGATGGGCGAAATATCGGTGCATGTTACCGCCTTGAAATTATTATGCAAATCGCTAAAGCCTTTGCCAATAGTTAAAGAAAAAGATGGAGAAAAATACGATGAGGTAACCGACAGCGAAATGCGTTACCGTCAGCGCTATGTTGATTTAATTATTAATCCTCAGGTGCGCGAAGTGTTTCGCAAGCGTACCCAACTGATGAATGTCATGCGCAATTACCTAAATGCGTTGGGATACCTAGAGGTAGAAACGCCAATACTGCAACCTTTGTATGGCGGTGCTGCTGCACGCCCGTTTAAAACACATCACAATACCCTGGACATGACTTTGTATTTACGAATTGCCAATGAGCTTTACTTGAAGCGACTTATTGTAGGTGGTTATGATGGGGTATATGAGTTTAGCAAAGATTTTAGAAACGAGGGCATGAGCAGGTTTCACAATCCTGAATTTACCCAAATAGAATTGTACGTGGCCTACAAAGATTATTACTGGATGATGGAGTTGGTAGAAGAAATGGTTGAAAAATTGCGCTTGACTTGCACGGAACCACCCAAGTGCAGGTGGGCGAAAATCTTATCGACTTTAAAAGGCCATGGAAACGATATACTATGTTTGAAGCCATTGAACATTTTACCGGCATTGATATAAGCAAAATGGACGAAGCCGCATTGCGCGAAGTTTGCATGAAATTAAAAATACATGCTGACCCCAAATTTGGTTATGGAAAGTTGATAGACGAAATATTTGGAGAAGTAGCAGAACATAAATTAATACAACCAACATTTATTACCGACTATCCGGTAGAGATGAGCCCGCTTGCCAAAAAACACCGAAGCAAACCCGGCCTGGTCGAACGGTTTGAGGCAGTATGCAATGGCAAAGAAATTTGCAATTCGTTTAGTGAGTTAAATGATCCCATCGATCAGCGCATGCGTTTTGAAGAGCAATTGGAATTAGGCAAACGTGGCGATGACGAAGCCATGCAATTAGACGAAGATTTTTTGCGCGCCATCGAATATGGTATGCCTCCTACCGCAGGCTTAGGCATAGGTATTGATCGCTTAGCCATGATTATGACTAACCAGCCATCTATACAGGATGTGTTGTTTTTTCCTCAAATGCGTAAGGAACAAGAGTAAAGCTGAAGATTTTTTATTGATGCACCTTTTGTAAGGGTAACATCTACTTAGTGGAGAGTTATGGTTTATTTTTATTATAAACGATATCTTAAAAATCCCTTAATGAATAAGGTATCAATACTTTTTCTCGCTTTCTTCGTAATTACCTAATTACAGAATAAACTATCTTCACAAAAAAAATATTATGGAAAAACCACAAGTGCTTTGGGCCGATGATGAAATTGATTTACTAAAACCACACATTCTCTTTTTAGAAGATAAAGGATATGCCGTAAGTACAGTAAACAATGGTGATGACGCCTTAGAGCAAGTGCAACTAAAGAATTTTGACATTGTATTGCTTGATGAAAATATGCCCGGATTGAGCGGCCTCGAAACCTTGGCAAGAATTAAAAACTTGAAATCTACGTTGCCGGTAATAATGATTACCAAAAGCGAAGAAGAATACATTATGGAAGATGCCATTGGTAACAAAATTGCCGATTACCTGATTAAGCCTGTTAATCCGAATCAGATTTTGCTATCGCTCAAAAAAAATCTTGACAACAAACGCCTGGTAAGTGAGAAAGCAAATTCTAATTACATGCAGGAGTTTCGCAATATTGGAATGCGCCTGAGCGACCGCCTCGATTACAACGATTGGGTTGATGTATATAAAAAATTAGTCTATTGGGAATTGGAGCTTGCTAAAAATCCTGATCAGAGCATGTATGATATACTTATTAGTCAAAAGGAAGAAGCAAATATGTTGTGGGGCAAGTTTATCGAAAACAATTATGTAAACTGGCTTAAAACTCCAGATAAGGCTCCCATACTTTCGCATGAGCTGCTACGCAAAAAAGTGTTTCCAATAGCAGATGCCACCGAAGAGAATGTATATTTTATTTTGATTGATAATTTGCGTTACGACCAATGGAAAACTATACAACCTGCTCTGGAAGAATACTTTCGCATAAATGAGGAAGAAACCTATTGTGCCATATTACCTACAGCAACACAATATGCACGCAATGCAATTTTTGCAGGAATGATGCCAAGCGATATTGAAAAACGTTTTCCCAAAATGTGGTTTAATGACGAAGAAGACGAAGGTAAAAATTTACACGAAAGTGATTTTCTTGCCGATCATCTGCAACGCTTGCGTAAAAACTACAAGTTCAGCTACACCAAAGTTACAAACTATAATAGCGGAAAAGAGCTGGTAGATAATATACATAAAATGCAAGGCAACAAGTTGAATGTTATCGTATACAACTTTGTTGACATGCTATCGCATGCCCGCACCGAAATGGAAATGATACGCGAGTTAGCTGATGATGAAAAAGCATATCGTAGTATTACCCTTAGCTGGTTTGAGAATTCACCCTTGTTTGAAGCCATGCGAAAAATATCGGAGAAACCGTGTAAAGTAATAATCAGCACCGACCATGGAACAATACGCGTGAAGCAGGCAGTTAAAATTGTGGGAGATAAAAACACGAATACCAACCTGCGTTATAAAAACGGAAAGACGTTGTCTTACGATAAAAGGGATGTATTCGAAATAAGAAACCCGATAGATGCCATGTTGCCAAAGCAACATGTAAGCAGTGCCTATGTGTTTGCACGTAAGGATGATTTCTTTGCATATCCCAATAATTATAATCATTATGCTACTTACTATAGAAACACTTTTCAGCATGGAGGTGTATCGCTCGAAGAGATGATAGTGCCTGTAATAGCCTTAAGCAGCAAGTAAACTTGCAGTCGTTTTTATTTTAGTGTAAGGGAGTATTTTTTTACGATACATTTTTTTCTAGTATATGTTAGAAAAAAAATGCAACTAATCATGCGTGTGGTTAATGTTTGGCATGTTTTTAGCCCTGCCCGCTGCGTAAAAAAAAGCATTCTTAACTCTAAAAAAATCAAAGAAAAAATGGCATTTAACATTATTGATGTAGCAAAGGGTTACCTTACACAAGAGGTAATAAGCAAGGCAAGTAGTTTCCTTGGCGAAAGCGAAAGCAATACTGCCAAGGCAGTAACAACAGCACTACCCACACTGGTAGCAGGTATGCTTAACAAGGCAAATGACAACAATGGGGTCAGCACCTTGTTTAACTTACTCAAGAGTAGTGATAATAATGGAAGCATGTTATCAAACCTGTCGGGTATCTTCAGCGGAGGCGATTCTACAACTAACATGATAGCTACCGGAAGTAATCTATTGTCAAGTTTATTTGGAAGCAAGTCAGATGGCATTGCTGATGTAGTTGCCTCTGCAAGCGGTATATCAAAAAACTCTTCCTCTTCATTACTAGGAATGCTTGCTCCTTTTATCATGAATTTGTTTGGCAAAGAAGTGGCATCTAAGGGTCTTGACCTTTCAGCATTTACCTCTTTATTAGGAAGTCAAAAAGGAATAATAAGTTCGATACTTCCATCTGGAATTACTTCACTATTAGGATTAGGAAGCATTGCTGATTTAGGTGGAAAATTATTTTCTGGAACAGCATCAATGGCTGGTAGTGCAGCGCATAGTGCAACCAATATGTATAAGCAAGCCGAAGAAAAATCGAGTGGCTTAGGCAAATATTTGCCCTGGTTGTTGGCAGCATTTATTGGGCTTGCAGCATTATATTTTTGGAAAGGATGTGGCAAAGCCGGACATGATGCAGAGCATGCAGCAACCGAAGCTACGCATGATGCGGTTAATCATGCAGAGCAAGCTGTAGATAATGCCACCGAAACAATTACAGCTGCTGCTGATAGTTTGACCGAAAAAGCATCGGGACTGTGGGCTGACCTAGGAAATATTTTTAAACGTAAGTTAAGCACAGGTTTTGAATTAAACATTCCCGAAAATGGAATCGAAAATAAATTAATCACCTTTATTGAAGATGCATCAAAGCCGGTTGACAAAACTACCTGGTTTAATTTCGATCGTTTATTATTTGAAACAGGCAAGGCAACACTAAAGCCTGAGTCGCAAGAGCAATTAAAAAACATGGCCGAAATATTAAAAGCATTTCCTAATGTAAATTTAAAAATTGGAGGTTATACCGATAATGTAGGTGATGATAATTCAAACATGAAATTGTCTACTGACCGAGCTAATACGGTGATGGCAGAATTGATAAAGCTTGGAGTTGATGCATCTCGTCTTGCTGCCGAAGGATACGGAGAGCAATTCCCTGTTGCTACTAATGATACAGAAGAAGGCCGTGCACAAAATCGTAGGATTGCATGCAGGGTAACTAAAAAGTAATTTTGATACACGTAACTAAATGAAAGGCGAACCATTTGGTTCGCTTTTTTTTGGTATTTCAACTTCAGTTTTGAAAAACGTGAAAACGCTTTGCGTTTTTTATACCTATAGGTGGCTCAAAATAGCCCTAAGATATTTTGAACTTAGTATTGTAATACCCTTAGCATATAGACAAGAGTCTATTGCTAAATACTATTAGGCCGATAGAATAGCTGTTTAGGCCAATTGCGCAGCGTGCATATTGGACTATTACAGATGCCGCTTCGGTATACCAGCATATTATCGAAAATTTTTACTTTCACCATTAACATAATTTACTGCCACTATTTCTTCCCATTGCATAGGTCTGTATCCAAGCCCATCATCAAAGTCAATTTCTACACTTGACGGCAACGGCCTATTGGTAACTAAAAATTGTTGACTTAGCTTAAAATGAAAGGTACCTGTAAAAAATTTTTCTTTCATTGGACTAAAAATAAAAAGCGAATCCTCTTCAAAAGGACTGCTAGTACGAGGATTAACATCAACAAAAAGTTGAGTTATTGAATCAAACAGTATTAAGTTACTATCTACCGCATATTCTTTTACTCTATCGTACTTTATGTTAATTATAGCTATGGGAATAACATGAGACGGCATTTCCATCAACTGACGTGCACCGTAAAATAAACTATCATAACGCCACTCAGGGTTAATGGTGTCAACCACAAATTTTTCTATATCTCGAACAATGGCAGGTATAAACTGAAAATCGGGCGTATCAATGGCAACGCCCCTATGTGCGCCCCAGTAAACCTCTTTATCCATATAAGGATAAAGCACATTGGTTTGCATGCTGCTTTTGTCAAGCATATAAAATGTACTGTCTGCTTGTGCTATAATTTTTTGACATGCCAATAGCATTAAGCATGATAAAATTGCTTTTTTCATAGAATTAATTTTTATAGAATGAAAATATTCTTAAATAAAGGCCAATAAATTAAATATTGGAAATCATCTTGATATATTAGTAATTTACATCAATAGTAATAGTATCATGAGGTATTGGAGTAAATTTAAATGGCACATCATAATCTATGTTGTTTTTAGTGCTTTTACCACCTGATCTATATTCTATGTAACTAAAAAAAGAGTTGTTGATACCATAATCACAAAACAAAATTGTTGTATCAATAGTGGCACCTATAAAATTCCAACTTCCACAATTCCCAGCAATATGAAATTGATCCCCAACACCAAACGGATTCACATTCTTAACATGCAATTTTACATAGCCCTTTTGGTAGTATTCCATAATGACATTTTGGTGTTCCAATGCATTTAATCCGTAGGGTGTATATTCCGGTATAAAATCATCGTGATAGGCAAATGCATAATACATATATCCTTCTTCGCGTTGCTTTAATTCGTAATGTGCAAAACCATTATTATCAGTATATACAGTATCCACAGGTAAGTTGCCTGTAAATGAAGATGGCGCCCCTTTTTTAATTATAACCATGGCATTGGCAACCGGTAAGCCTTTCACCTTTTCGCGTACAATTATGTGGGCATCAATGCAATTGCGTTGAAATTTTTTACAACCCCCAAATAGTAAAACTATAGGTAAGAAGTATATAAAAGAAAATTTGTTATTCATTGTAGTTTGCTATAAGAATTTGCTTTTGTAAAACAAAAAAAAATCTGACATAAAAATTTCCTATATGGAAATAAAAATGAATATTTTGCAATAAAATTGAAAATTAAGCAGGATTTTTGCCATACAAGAAAGAAACTTGAAAACTTAAATACACAAAAAATTCAACGTATGCAAATAGGACAAAAAATTCAACGCTTGCGCACCATCAAGGGATTACAGCAACATTAGTTGGCGGAAAAAATTCATGTGGAGTCGTCCACATTAAGCAAAATTGAGCATGGACATGTAGAACCAAACCTATCCATGCTTACCAAAATAGCCGAAGCTCTTTCCATTACATTAGAGCAGTTGCTGCACTATGATGAGCATACCCAAATCAATATTAATAATTCAAATACATCAGGCAATAATGGAGTTAACTACGGTGGTGTAATAAATGATATTGAGTTTATAAAGCAAATGTTAGTGGCCAATCAACACCGCATAGAGTCAATAGAAATGCGTGTAAAGGCTATGGAAGGCAAAGGATAATTTGGCTTGCGCAATTTACATTCGTTTTCCAATATGTAGCCCTCGGCTGGGCATACGGTATCATGATTACCATCGAGCACGCCCCAGCCCCACACCTTGGCATAGGGGCATAGTACAATGTTGTTAAGCATGGTTTAATCCCAACTATAAAACATGCTGTTTTGCACGAGGCAGGGAGCTTCAATTGCAAGCTTTTAATGTATTAATAGATACATCAGCATACGCTCCGTGGTTTTGGTGGTCACCTCAAACTCATTTTCCATTAAGTTTTATCCTGAGTTACGATGCAAATATTGGCATCACTGAGTTTACAGTTGATAAGAACATAATTTATCCCAATCCTTGTAATGATGAGTTGCATATAAATACGAAAGATAAATTAGTGTCAATTGAAATTACAAATTTGGTTGGAGAAAAATTTAAACCTAACATGATAATAGGTGATAAACATATTAAGGTGAATACTGCACAACTAAAAAATGGAATTTATATACTCAAGTTACTCAACAATAAAAATCAAATTACGTACGAAAAATTTTGTAAAATTGATTAGTGTTTGTTTTCTATATTAATTCACTTAAGCTTTACAAAAAATAATAATGCAACTACTCCAACAATTTATTAGCTCTCAAAAACCTTATCCCATCGTTTGCATCTTTATTATTTGCATCAAGTTGAATAGCTCTTGACCAAGCATCTCCTGCCGCCTTGTAATTTTTTATAGTGTAATAAGCTCCCCCTAAGTTAGCCCAGGCATTTGCATTGCGATCATAAATATCAATGCTCTTGTTGATATAATAAATGGAAGAATCATATTGTTGAGTAATGCCAAATTGCAACCCTTTGTTAAGTATGGGCAATGCATAAGCATTCAAATACTCGTTGCATTTTGCATGCGTGGGATGGTGTTGCAATACTTTTTTCCACCAGTAAATGGCACTATCGGTTTTATTTTGCCAATTATAAATTACGCCCATATTAAAATTTCCATCGGCAAAATCAGGTTTCATGGCCGCCCCTTGTTGAAAATAATACTTTGCCTGTTCGAGCACCGCAGCGCTATCGGTGGTTGAGTTTAGTTTGTTTAAGGTAGCTAGACCAGCGTTCAATACTACCTTTACGCTATTAGGCGCGTTGTGATAATCGGCCAAAAACAAGGTGTCATTATCTTTCCATACCCGGCAGCGGTTAGCAGCATATACAGTAGCTGTTAACATTATTAAAAAGGCAAAAACGATTGCATACTTGCTTAGTGAAAATCTGGTGGGCAATTTCTCTTTTAAGAACAGATAAAGTGCAGCAACAACAATTACAAAACCAACCGAGGGAATAAACATAAACCTATCAGCATAAGGCGCTCCAATATTGAATACTAAATTGGAAACAATTCCGAAAGTGAGGAAATAGAAAATGACGCCAGCAGTAAATGCATTCTGTTTTTTGTAAAAATAGATAGCCGCTATTACCAGCAAGATATGCGCAAGTATGGAAACAATGCTAAACAAATTAGTAAGTGATACATAAGGTATTTGCGCATAATTATAATCGTAGCTAAGGTTAAGAGGAAGGAAGAGATTTTTGAAATATAACAACCAGGTATAAAAAAGTGTTCCATATTTTTCAGAAAAAGACAAACCATAAAACGGATTATTAAAAACATCGTTGCTTACTGTGCCTCCATTGCCTGCTATAGCTGCTTGCCGCATCACAATAAAACAAAGCATAGCCAACAGGTGAATGATATACACGGGATGAAAAAAATTATTCTTGAAATAGAACATTCCAAACAATAACGGAAAGGCAAAAAGCAACACCACTCCAAACTCCTTGCTCATGCAGGAGAGGAAATAGAATAAAACGGAAAAGATAAGAGGAAGGATTTTTCTAGTTTCAAAATGGCTAAAGAGAAAATTGGCAGAGGCGAGAAAAAGTAACAAACACAGTATATCATCGCGACCTTTAACGTTGGCTACTGATTCGGTATGAAGTGGATGCACAGCAAAAAGTAAAGCAGAGGCAAAAGCAACAAGTTGATGCTGCGGAAAAATCAATTGCTTAAGCAATTGAAGCAATAGGATACAGGTAAGTGCATACAACAAGATATTTATAAAGTGAGCAATGTGAGGGTTACCGGCAAACAGACTATGTTCCATAGCAAAGGTAACTACCGAAAGCGGCCTGTAGCGCCCGCCTGCTAGCACCTGTATATTGCCTTCGGTCATTCCGGCAAAAGTGTCGAGGCGCAGTATGTCTTTTATTCCGGCAAACCCTTTTTGCGTAAAAGCATTTTTGCCGATTACAATAAAATCATCCAATGCATACTCGTGCATAATCGTAATACCATAAATAGCAAAACAAACCAAAGCGATTATGATATATTGAAAACGCGATTGCAAATACCAGGGCAAATGTGCTGATTGGTTTGCTTGCAATGATGGTGCTACTTGGGCAAGATGTTTTTTGTGGTTAGCCTTCATACTCGGTAACGCGCAACTTTGCGGAGACTGAGGGATTCGAACCCTCGATACCCTTTTGGGGTATACACACTTTCCAGGCGTGCTCCTTCAACCACTCGGACAAGTCTCCTTTTTTTAATGATGCAAGTATATTGTTTTTTACTTCTAAAAAAGGTATCTTTTTTAGCATCATGAATTCGATACTTTTTTTTTGCAGAGTGACTGACGCGAAAAAAATGGGACTATGTAAACCGTAAAATTAACTTCTCTATATTTTAAAAAAGCAAGAGCAAAATCATGAATTAAACAACAATGCCATAAGCTTCGTTAAATGCTTTTTCGGTGTAGGCATAGGTAGCATAAGCAAAACCTTTGTCGCCCCAGCGTTCTCCCCAACTATTGCGTATTATAAAATGGGTGGGGGTATAACCTACAATAGATACAGCGTGCCCTTGCTGATAATTATTCTTGATATATTTTTCCAGCTTCCCATCTTTTTTTATCTGAAACCAAGATTCATCGCAATTGAGAAACGTCAAGATAGGGCCACGATAGTGGATCCATGCTTTAAACATTTCCAGTTTGTTTTTTTTAGTTTTTGCAAGATTAAAATATGCCTTCACTTTTAATTTTCCTGCTGTTTTCAAATACTTTGACTCTTGAAGGGTAACCATTTTTCCTTTAAACGGAAGCAGGTCGGCTTTTAATGCGCCAAATTTACGTGCAGTTTTCAGTGCAGTTTTTAAACTTGTGCCGGCATCTTCAATAAAGGTGGTAGGATAGGATATGTACTCATCCATTTCTTTACTGGCCATCCAAATAAAGCGTACCGAAATTTTATCTGTGGTTTTTATTTTTTCGCTTTAGTAAAGTGATAACGAAGCAATGCGCTGGCAGTTGCCCATCCAACGCAACTTCCGGTGGCACCCTGATTACCTATATTCCACCATGGCCTGCGCAAATCAACATTTTTAGGAAGAGCAATTTTTTTTGGCAAATAACCTAGTGCTTGTGCCTTTGCTAAATTCCAGTCATGATGCACATCTTGAGAAGCAACACAATTAAATATTCTTTCTGTAGCCATTCATATTGTTTTTTAAATTGCCTACTCTGTTTATAATCCGCTTTTCGGCTTGGGCGGGTTTCTATAAGCCTTATATTTTTTTGATTAAACTCAATTACTTAGCTATGCCATTGCTATCAAACTTTTTTGCACTATTAATTATTTCTATAGACATATCAGGATTTGCTAAACTCCCAGCGCTTGCACCTACCTGTATTAAATTTGCTTTGGGCCCATCAGGGCTTTCAAATAGTTTAATAGCTTTTAACTTAATACCGGCTCTCATTAAGCAAAAGGCAACTAACTTTACATTATCCACGTTATCGTTTACATTAGAACCTATCCAAATACAATTTGTTGCAATATTTTTCATGTTATCTTTTACTTCTTTAATTTCCAATTTATAACCAAGCTCTTTTAAAATCAGAAAGGCTTTGTCCTCATCATCTAATTTTGGAAAATACTGAATAGTGAAGGATTTATCTATTTTACTGGTCAACAAATAAATTTGTTGATTAAGATCTGATATTATATCTAATTCAGATTCAGTAAGCGTGTTTATTTTATTTTGTGAAATTCCATAACTCGCTAATGATTTTTTTTGAATCTCCAAAGAATCATTAGCAGCTTTAGCTGTAAGTATTTTATTTTGACGTTCTAATGCAAGCGCTTGTTTGGCTTTATTAAGAGCCTCTTCTATTTCTGTTTTTTGTTTGCTAATTTCATCACTTTGATTGGAAATTTTTATTGCCACAGTAATTGTTCCAGCTATCACAAGCAATAAAAACACTAAACTTAAACTTAAAACACGTTGCATTTTTCGTTTTGCCAAATCATCTTGCTGCTTTTTTAACTGTTCTTCTTTCTGCTCCAAATTATAATTTTTGCTCTTGCTAATCCAATCTGTTTCCTCGTTACTGATTTTTATCTTGTCCAAATAAGATTCTATAAAGATTAATTGTCTTTCGGTAAAATACTCCCTTCCTTCTGCCTTAACCGCCACCTGGCTTTTTATCAATCGCTTCACTTCAAGCAACATTTTTTCTTCAACGCTTCGCTTTTCTGAAATGGGCTTTGCCAGCGCATCATGTGCAATCTCATACATATCAGTAGCATCATTGTAACGAAGTATACGGCTGTTGGTAAAGGCTGTAATTAGTTCATCTATAAGTTTTGGGTTTACCCCTGTAAGCCTTTCATATAAACCTTGTTTGCCAATGGGCTCTTTGGTTCCCTCAATGGTTGAAAAAGGTGACAACATTCTCCAAATCATATCCTGTGTTAAATCAGGATAGTGCGATTTGAGATTTTTAGAAATACTAGTTACCTGCTCATCAAGAAAATTGATAAGGATATCGCCAATCTCTCCCATTTCATTTAATACCTGCATGGTAAAAACTGCTTGTGCAGTGCGGCTTTCATCCCCCGTTATTTTTAGATAAAATTTATCTAAAAAAACCTGAAGAAATGGTAACTGTATTGTTAGTGATTTTCCTTTACCTTTTATCTTCTCAAATATTCCTCTTGCAAGCTGATCTTCTTCGCCCGGCTTGAGCCTTACATTTGAATTTTCGTAAGTAGAGGCGCCTAAGATTACTTGTTTTACTTTTTCAAAATTCATGGGTTCGATACGCAACTTTTTTCTCATGAGTTGTGGTACCGCCCGTTCAAATTCAAACAGGTAACCAAGATATTCCTCACGGATAGCAAAAATTATTTTTACAGGCTGGTCTGATGCTAATATTTCTTGAATCGTTTTTATGAACGTTTGCATCTCACTGTCAGTACCAAGAATAAAAAGCTCTTCAAATTGATCAAATATTAAGTAAATAGGTCTGAAGGTTTTTTGGTATACAGCTTTTATTGATTGCGATATTTTGCTTAACTCTTTTGCAGAGTTTGGCGAATCGTCAGACCATTCATCATGGTACGAAGCATCGCTTGCAATGCTTGAAAGTTGCCCGCCTTCGCTATGAAGTATTTTTTCTAAAGAGTCATTTATATTGGCACCTCTGCGTATCATTAATGCCAGCCAATCGTGGGGTTGAAATTTGCTTGCTAATCCGCAGTTTATAAGACTTGTTTTTCCTGTACCCGAAGCACCGTAAACCAAAATAACCGATGATTGAAAAACCATTTCATACAGTTCATTTATTTCTTCATCGCGACCAAAAAAGATGTTGCTGTCATCTTTGTCGTAGGAGTTCAAAAACTTAAAGGGATACGTAGCCGTCATGATTATTGCTTTTTAAAATAGTATTTAGCTGTTGTTATAATTCGTCATCAGTTATTGTTTCTTCTGCCCCGGTTAACGTTCTTTTTGCATCGTCAAACAAGTTTATCACATTATCAAAATTCATATCTTTTTTGTTATCGTTATTGGCTAACCATTTATTAAGCGCTATTGTATCTTTTTCATCAGGTTTTTGATTTTTTGATTTCCTGATAGTTATTTTACTGGTATCCTCAATAAAACTGTAATTTAAACTTTGGTCGCCATACGTATCACAAAAAGAAAAGAAGCAAATCTTAGAACCTCCGGTTAAGCCAAGCGAATTGAAATCAATAACAAAAGGATCAAGGTTTATATTTTGACGGAGGTTTTCTTTACATAACAAAACCGAATAGGAGATGACCGGTGTGCTTTCTCTTTTTACGCGGGCCTGACTGTTATTGTTTGCCTGGCTTTCACCATCTAGCAATGTGTAATTATGTAAATAAAGACCTTCCTTGTCATTTCTTTGTATGGCATAATCAATATCTTTAATAGAGATGATTTTATACTCAGCCAAAAAACTCAGATTTTCTAATACAATTACCAAATTACTTTCAGCAGCAGTGCAATCATCAACGGTGTAGGTTCCTTGTTTTATAAGGTCTGTAATTGCATTTAGATTGACACATGCATTTATTAAGGAACTGTCTGTATTGAGTTTAGTTTGCAGTTCGCTTAGTTGAGGAATAGGGAACACTAAATTATTTGTCGAAAAAATTTCGGTAAGTGTTCTTAGTAGTTCAGCATAATCAGTAATCGATTCTTCAACAGCCGTTTTAAATAATTTATTTAGCGTGCCAATTTGTGCCTGCGATAATTTGTAATGGTTTTGCTTTTGCTTATCCCACAATGTTGAAATAAGCGAAAAACAAATAAGTTGCATTCCTCTTTTGGCAGTAAGCAGACAATTTTCAAGATATCGTTTCATCTTGCTTTCCGAATATTTTTCTTCACCTATTGCGCCTAACTTTCTTAATTGGATTCCGATAGCACCAACAAAACCCGAAATCACAATTCGTTTTACCTGAGTAACCAAATCGGCATTATTTTGCCAGTTGCTATTAGCGTTTAAAAATTCGTTTGCTTTTTTATTGTATGGTCTAATGGCTTCAATTAATCGCCCCGGAAAAATCTCATTGAACGTGTTTTTTACAGGCGTCTCTTCAATTGGTGTTTTCAGAATTGGCTGACTTACAAATTTTGGCAGAAACAAATCAAGCTGACTTCTGTATTTGTTTATAAGGTTATCAATGTTTGTATATTCGGTATAGAAATGATTTAGTTCTCCAAGTTTTTTCTTAAACGCCAGCAACGTATTAATTTCATCGGTAATGGCACCCGTATTAATTTGGGCATTTTTAAAATAGGTCCATATTTTTGGTTTGCCTTTATCCTTAAAAATCTGGTAAGCAGTATCAAACTCTTCGGCCGAATATTTTCCAACTTTAGTAAAAAACAAACATACTACTATATCACACTCCCTGATGGCATTATTATATTCATCCTGCAAACGCGTGTCCGAAATGGTATCCAGAAAATTTTCCCATTGAACAAGTTCGAGATAAATACCCTGCTTATGCAGGCGATCATTTTCCTTACTGATAAAATCGCGAAACAGGTTACGGTCATCCTTAAGTTCGGACGAGGAAGCAACAAATATTTTTATGGTATTCATAAATTAACAATAGGTTTTTACATGGTCATTATCTTCTCATAAAACAAAATGCGCGTTCACAGGTTTATAATTATTGTGTAACACACTACCCAAGCAGCCTCATACAAGCAACAGGACAAATTCAGAATAGAAGCAAGGTGGTCTAATCGTAATGCATTAACTAAGGGCAAGCAGCGCAATCGTAAATCATAGCTTTGGCTAATGAATTAAAATTCGCACAACAATAGTACATATTTGTTTAGTTCCTCTTAAAATAAATTTTAACCTAAATCACTTAATTAGATGGAATGTACATAAGGAATTAGCAGATAGGTATTCTGTGTTAAGGCACTTAATTAAAATCTTTTCCATTCTCATTCGTCCTCTCAATACATTCTTCTACTTTAGCAATCTTATTTTCGAAAACAAAACATGGCTCGTCCAAACTATAATAGTAACGGTGCATCAACCGATGAACCAACAAAAGCAAAAATAAATCAGGAGAACCTAAGGCAATCGCTTTTTCTTTTCACTTATTTAAAACCATACCGCACCAAATTTATTTGGGCGCTTATATGCATCGCACTATCAGCCTTCAGCACTAGTGCATTCCCTTTTTTATTGGGCAAGATGATAGATGCTGCTGTGCCGGGTGCTGCTACAGTAATTAATAATCCATCGCTTACTGCTATTGCTGCCCCTGCAGGGGCAAGCGGGCTTCGCCATATTTCATGGAGCTTAAACACGCTTGTCATTTTAATATTTGTACAACTCACTATACAAATGCTTTTTTCATTTATGCGCGTTTATTTGCTTACCGAGGTTGGCGAAAAAGCACTTGCCGATATGCGCAAAGATGTGTACCGCAAACTGCTAAGCATGCCGATGAGTTTTTTCACCGAAAAAAGAGTAGGCGAATTAAGTAGCCGCATATCCTCCGACCTTTCGCAAATTCAGGATGCAATATCGTTTACACTTGCCGAATTTTTGCGAGGCATATTTACCTTGATCATAGGGCTGGCATTTATTTTCTGGATAAGTGCTAAGTTAGCGCTTATTATGCTATCGGTAGTTCCTGTAATTGCCATACTGGCTGTGGTTATTGGCAAGTACATACGCAAGATGAGTAAGAAGGCGCAGGATCAACTTGCCGAAAGTGGCACCATTGTGCAGGAAACATTTCAGGGCATCAGCATAGTAAAAGCATTTACGAGCGAGTTTTTTGAAACTGCACGTTACAGCAAAAGTGTTTTATCGGTGGTTGAAACAGCCATACGTAATGCACGTTACCGTGGTGCCTTTATTTCGTTCATGATATTCAGCGTGTTTGGCACCATTGCTTTTGTAATGTGGTGCGGTGCCAATATGATAAAAGCCGGAGAGCTTACCCCGGGCTTGCTAACCATGTTTGTTATTTTTTCTGTTTTTGTGGGTGGAACGTTTGCCGGCTTTGCCGACATGTTTAGCCAGTTGCAAAAAACATTGGGCGCAACACAAAGTGTGCGCGAAATACTGCGCATGCAAGGCGAAGAGGTAGACATGAACAATGATCCGGTAATGCCCGAATATAAATTAAAGGGCCAAGTGCGTTTTCAACATGCCGCTTTCAGTTATCCCTCGAGGCCCGATGTAACCGTGTTGCGTGATGTAACCCTTACCGTACGTGCTGGTGAACAAATTGCTGTGGTAGGGCCAAGCGGTGCAGGCAAAAGCACCATTGCTTCTTTGTTGTTACGCTTTTACGAACCACAAAGCGGCAGCATATTTTTTGATGAGCGCAATGCCACCACCTTTCCGCTTTCGCAATTGCGAAAGCAGACGGCCTTTGTACCACAGGATGTAATTCTTTTTGGTGGAAGCATAAAGGAAAACATCGCCTATGGTAAACCCGATGCTACCGATGCAGAAATTATGGATGCAGCATCTAAAGCAAATGCCGATGAATTTATCAATCGTTTTCCCGAAGGTTACGATACCATTGTTGGCGAACGCGGAATAAAACTTTCGGGAGGGCAAAGGCAACGCATTGCTATTGCAAGAGCTATTTTAAAAAATCCGGCCATTCTAATTCTTGACGAAGCCACAAGTTCGCTCGACAGTGAAAGCGAAGCACTGGTGCAAGATGCCCTTGAGCGACTGATGAAAAACCGCACTTCGTTTGTTATAGCACATCGATTATCTACCATTCGCAATGCCAATAAAATTGTGGTGCTCGACAGAGGCATTGTTGTTGAAACAGGAACGCACGATGAGTTGCTTGCCAATACCAAAGGTCTATATCGTAAGTTAAGCGAGATGCAGTTTGAATATGCTCCGAATGGAGCATAGCATAACCGTACATTTTTTAAAAAGAAATCGGTTCCATTTTTTTTCGCAAATACTTTTTTTTCAAAACACTTCTTCAATTATAAAGTCAACCCCGTTGAATGTAAACCTTTCTCCTTTTCTTTTATTTAATAGTTGCATTGACAAGGGTGCTTTAGGCGAAATGAAAATTATTTTTTCCTCAGCTACTTGTTGGGTTCCTATACCTGAGGCTATAAAGAACATGGCATGCCGGCATACCACTACTGCACCAATTGTTGCCTGCTTATAAATTTCCGAAACATTAATCGAGTTTAAAAAAGCCAATTCGTGCTGGGCTTCTTCCATTTGCCTTGCGTTCATCTCGTTGTCTAAATGGCCCATGGCCCTTGTGGTTTCATGCTTGTCGCCAACCGTACTCTTAGTATCGTTGTTAGCAGAGTCCTGCGCATTCTGCATGGCGAGCAAGGCCGTTTCAAGCCGCTGCACAAGCATGGCTATACCATGTTGTTTTAGTTTATACTTAAATTTTAATTTCTGATCGGGGGGCAAATCGCGTAACATGCTTTTATCGGTTTACATAAAAATTTTTTTGGGCCGTGGTAAAATTGCGCTCGGTTTTTATCTGGAGCAATATGATTAGTTAGGGAGTAACGGTTTTCTAACGTTCGTTAAAATTACTTTCTACTTTATAATAAAAAATAATCAGTGCAAACTAATCGTAGCAAAGTTAATGTGCAAAGCCATGTCATTAATGAAATAAAAAAGATATTGATTTCAACGCGCCTCTTATCTTAAGCAGATGGTATAAGAAACACACAAGTTTAACCACTCACAATGCCCGGCTCTGCAAAGCCATATTTTTCTTAAACCTATTAACAGAAAAAGAAAATGATTGCGCATGATATACATAAGTGGTTGCCCGATGCAAACAGATGTAGCTGCAGTAGCCCTTACCACCATTATTACATAAGGGTATAAAAGTATTACGCCTTATTATTTTTTATTTTTATATCGTGTATCTCGAGCCAGGTGGGGCCATTAAATGTATTGACAATACCGTGTTGCGAAAGATAGATATGTGCTTGCCGGCTTCGCCTGCCCGATTCGCAGCAAAGCACTATCGGGTGAGGCATTTGGCTTATGCGTTCTATTTCATTTACTACCTCTTCTACCGGAATATTTATTGCTCCTTCAACATGCCCTTGTTCAAACTCTTCCTTAGAGCGAACATCTAGTATAGTATGCGTTTCGCTTTTTAATATATCATCTATATGCATAAAATATTTTTTTTAATTTTTTCAAAAGTAAAAGGCCAATGAAACCGTAAAGCTAATGGAAATAATTTCAAAATATGATAGATATCATTTAGTTTTTTCAAGATGCTACTTTCAAGAAATCGTTTTTATGAAGGCAAGTAAATTATTAGTTTAAGTATAGCGGTCATATTACCAACAAATGTTTTACATAAAAAACGAGGTCCAGTCAGTCAAATCTTTTTTTTAAAACATGAAGGAAAGGTCAAGATGAAACAGGTGGAAAAAGTATTTTGTTGAGAAGCTTTTTGGCGCTCAAGTATTCATACACTTTTAAAAAGTATTAAGACTAAAGCAACTTGTTGGTAGTAGTTTACTTAAAGCCAGTTGCGAGTATTAGTAAATGAATTGCAAGGGTTGAAACAGTTGCTTGCATGGAGATAAAAACAACCAAATTACCCATGTAATAAACTTATAGAGGTACTACATAAAAAGGACAATTCCTATGAAATGAATCATATTGTTAAGCCTGTTGCATCATTGTGTAAGGACCAGCGTATAGTGACCTTTGCGGCATAATTTTAAAACTTAACCAAATGAATTTAAATCTGTCAAACACCAGAGAGGCACGTTTTTTACCGGGAGTGGTAAAATACTGCTACGTATTTACGATAGCCTTAGTGCTATTAGCATTTGCAGGTGCAAATGCACAAGCGCCTGACTGGCAATGGGCAAAGGGAATAGGAGGAACAGGAGGTGACTTGAGCTACTCCATTGCCGTTGATAAAACAGGAAATATATATACGACTGGTACTTTTAGCGGAACCGTTGATTTCGATCCGGGTGTTGGTGTATTTAATTTAACGTCAACAGGGAGTTCTGATATTTTTATTTCCAAGTACGACAATTCAGGCAATTTCATTTGGGCTAAGAGCGCAGGCGGCACTTCTTCCAGTTACAGCTACAGTAATAGTGTTGCAACCGATTTTAGCGGAAATATATTTATTACAGGCGTATTTGTGGGACCTACTATAACGTTTGGTACAACTACTTTAACAAATGTAGGCACAAGCGGTTTTGATATTTTTTTAACAAAATATGATTCAAATGGAAATGTGATTTGGGCTAAGAGCGCTGGAGGTAATTGGTCTGATCAGAGCTTAAGTGTTAGCACAGATATAAGTGGAAATGTATTTATTACTGGATTATTTTCTTACCAAATCACTTTTGGAACTACGCCTCTGACTGGTGCAGGAGATCTAGATATCTTTATTGTAAAATATGATTCAAGCGGAAATGTGCTTTGGGCCAAGAGTGAAGGCGGCACTGGTGATGATCGAGGTTATTGTGTTGCTACCGATGCGAATGGGAATATATTTATTACAGGCCCCTTTGATAGCCCTACCATCACCTTTGGCGCTACGACATTAACAAAGGGAGGCATCACTGATATTTTTATAGCTAAATATGATTCAAGCGGAAATGTGCTTTGGGCTAAGCGCGCAGGCGGCACTAAATACGATATTGGCATCAGTGTTGCTACCGATGCAAGCGGAAATGTCTTTATGACAGGGTATTTCGGTAGTCCTACAATCAAATTTGGAACTACGACTTTAACGAAGACAGGCGTAAATAGCCTTGATATTTTTATAACAAAATATAATCCAAATGGAAATGTGCTTTGGGCAAAGGGTGCTGGGGGCACAGCTGGCGAAATTGGCTATAGTGTTGCAACTGATACAAGTGGGAATGCATTTGTTAGCGGCTATTTTGCTAGTCCAACCATCACCTTTGGAACAACTACTTTATCTAATGCAGGAAGTAATGATATATTTATTACAAAATACAGTGCAAGTGGAAATGTGCTTTGGGCAAAAGGTGTTGGCGGTATTGATTCTGATGTAGGTCATAGTGTTTGTACAAATACAAGTGGGGATGTATTTATAACTGGCTATTTTAGTTCACCCAATTTGATTTTTTGGAACTACTACTTTAACCAATCAGGGCAATAATGATGTTTTTATTGCCAAGCTAAGTGAGCAGTCTTGCAGTACTTTTGTTTGTAATTTCAACCCAGTACTTGTTACAACCCGAGTATCAAATTTTGATTGCAATGACGGTTCAATTAAAGTGATTTTAATGGCACTTTTCAGGCATTTCCTCATCTTGAATTATACGACTCAACTAATTCTATGATAAGTTCAGTAGACTTAGGCGTAAATGCAAAAAAACACACATTCTCTAATCTGAAGCCTGGTAGCTATACGGTAAAGGTGTTTGATAATAACTGCTGTGAAAAGGTTTTTGTTGCTTACGTAAAATGCGCGCCTCCATCATCTGGCTTTGTAACCACCAATATCACAACAACAAGCGCAAGGCTTAACTGGGATATAGTAAATTGTGCCATTGGTTATCGGGTGCAATACCGCAAACTGGGAGATACTACTTGGACCACTACGAGCATAAATTCAAACATTGGCAAAAAAAATCTCTACCTACTACAGCCAAATACCACTTATGAGTGGCACGTGGCCACCAAGTGCATTGGTGCTTTATCATTCCCTGTGTATGGCCCTTCTGTCAATCAACTATTTGCAACTGCAGCTTTAAAATCCGGTCAACTTCAGGATGCTTATTTTACTGAATTGTTTGACATTATTATCAAACCCAATCCGGCATCAAAAATAATCACCGTAAACTTTGAAACAGGAAATTCAACTGCTGTTTTGAAAGTGATTAATACAATGGGACAAACTGTTTTTGAAAAACAATTGATAGGTGATGACGGAATTTACGAAGAGCAACTTGATGTAAGCAGATTCATCAACGGTATTTATTTTTTGGTTGTTGAAACTGAGAATGGAGTTAGCAGAGGGAAGTTTGTAAAGGAATAAAATCAAAATAAAAATAGGGCAGTTCTTAAAATGAGTTTTTAGAACTGCCCCTTTATTAAATCATATTAAATCAAAACATTTAAATCAAAACAAAAATGTTAAACGTAATTACAGATGCAGATTCAAAAAGCAAAGTTTCCACGCATTTGGGAAAATCAATACTTTGCTTCTTGGCTATACTTATTTCATTAGTCTTTTTTGTTTCTGATAAAGTAAATGCACAAGCGCCCGATTGGCAATGGGCAAAAGGAATAGGAGGAACAGGAGATGACAGAGGCGGGTCAATTGCTGTTGACGATTCTGGAAATATATATACGACAGGTAATTTTAACGGAACCGTTGATTTTGATCCGGGAGTAGGGGTGTTCAATTTAACATCAGCCGGAAGCTATGATATATTTATTTCAAAGTTCGACAGTTTAGGCAATTTCGTTTGGGCAATAAGAATGGGCGGAACCGGAGATGATGGTACAGATTGGGTTGCAGGGAGATGTATTGTCCTTGATGCATCAGGAAATATTTACACAACAGGCTATTTTAGTGGCACAGCCGACTTTGACCCATCACCTTCTGTATATAATTTAACATCAGCAGGAAGTATAGATATTTATGTTGCAAAGGTTGGCAATCAAGGCAATTTTATTTGGGCAAGAAAAATGGGTGGCACTGCTCAGGACCTAGCCAATTCAATTGCTTTGGATGCAAATAATAATGTTTATACAAGCGGGCGATTTGCTGGCACATCAGATTTTGATCCCGGCCCTGGGCTTTACAATTTAACTCAGTCAGGGGTGTGGTTTGATATTTTTATTTCCAAATTAGATAATGCCGGCAATTTCGTTTGGGCAAAACATATTGGCAGTACAAATTATGAACAGGCATTGGATATGAGATCCGATGGATCAGGTAATATTTGTATTACAGGTGGTTTTACGGCACCGTTGATTTTGATCCTAATGTAGGAGTATTTAATCTAACAGCTGCGTATAGTTATGATTGTTTTATACTAAAAATTGATAGCTCCGGCAATTTGGTTTGGGCTAAATCAATTGGACGTTCTCCATCTCCTGGAAATGGAATAGGTATAGCTGTTGATAAATCTGGAAACGTTTACTCAACCGGCCAATTTGGGGGTACTTTTGATTTTGATCCTGGTACAGGTGTGTTCCATTTAACTTCAAAAGGTTCAGATGATATTTATGTTTTAAAGTTAGATGCTTTAGGAAATTTTGTTTGGGCAAAATCAATAGGGAGTTCGGGACAAGACATTGGACTTTCCATTGATGTTGATTCATCAGGAAACGCTTACACTAGTGGGGTTTTTCAAGGCACTGCTGATTTTGATCCCGGTGTTGGAGTATTCAATCTAACTGTAAGTTCCGGATACGATATTTTTGTTTCCAAGTTAAACAGTTCAGGAAATTTTGTTTGGGCGAAGTCTATTAAAAATGGAAACTCGGGGCCTTACGGATTTTATGGCAGCGGCATTACTGTTGATGATAATAAGAACGCTTATCTCATAAGTCCATATTCGGCTGCTTCAATTACATTTGGTGCTACAATCATTACAAATAAAGGTCCATCGGACATATTCATTGCAAAGCTTAGTAATGACACAATTACTGATCCATGCGCCAACATCACCTGCAACATCAACCCGGGGGCATTTGCAACCAATGTTTCAAATGCTGGCTGTAATAATGGAACCATAAAAGTAAAACGTGGCAATGGCGTTTATAACTTCTATCCACACATTGAATTATATAAAGATGCTAATCTTGTAACGTTTATTGATTTGAGCCCCGGCACTTTAGAATATACTTTCTCTAACCTTATACCCGGCAAGTATACTGTAAAAGTATCTGATGGTTTATGCTGTCAAATTACCTTCTTCAGAAACATAAAATGCCGTGCGCCCTCGTCAGGTTTTCAGGCATCAAACGTTGCTGCCCAAAGTGTAGATTTAACATGGAATGTAGTTAATTGTGCCGAAGGGTATCGTGTTCAGTTCCGTCCGGTGGGCACAACCTTCTGGTATGCAAGGAATACAAATGGTAACACCGGTACCATAAGCATAACCGGTTTGCTACCAAATACTACCTACGAATGGAGAGTGGGCACTAAATGTCCTGGTTGGCCAACCACACAAAACACCATTGCTTACTCCCCCAAATCATCATTCAAAACAACGGCATTGCGAGTTGGCGAAATTATTACCGAAACAAACTTTACGAATGAAGCAGTTGCATTAAATCTATTTCCAAACCCAGCAACATATACACTCACCGTTAACTTCGAAGCCGAAGACGAAATGGCCAATTTGAAAGTGGTAAATACAGTGGGACAAGTTGTATATCAAAAACAGCTGAGTGCTACCGATGGAATTTACGAAGAGCAACTTGATGTATCCAACTTTAGCAATGGCATGTATCTGTTGTTAGTAGAAACTGCTAATAGTATAAGCCGCAAAAATTTTGTAAAAGAGTAAGCTGTGCAATGTTAACGCAAGCATTAATACACACCATCCTGTTGAAGATAGTTTCAGCAGGATGGTTTTTAACTAATCAGTCGAATCACTAATTAGGATGATAGAAATCATATCATAAAAAGAAGAAGGGTTAATTTATTTGACTAAGCTAACTACCCTGTTTTGATTGTTATTGTCAAGCTAACTAAAAGCATACCTTGGCTCAATCATTTTGTTCAAGCAGTTCAATAATTTAATTAGTCAAAATCGAATGTTTTTTTGTTTGAGCTTTTTTTAATAGTCACAATAAGTTGTTGTGCGATGAGCAACATATCTACCTCCATTGAAATGCGCTCTTTTAATTTTCATTTGTCTTAAACCAAAAATGACATGAATTATCATGCGAAGACATTATCAGCAAAAAAGGGCCTTAAGCAAAATATTTGATGCATCCGGTTTGTTTTCAAATTAAAAATTACATTTGAAAAAAAATGAACCGTTTAAAGTTGAATCCATCATGGATTCATGCTAACCTTGAATAATTATTTTAATCATCACCATTAATAATTCTTAGTAATGAAGGACTATAATTTTTGTTTTGTTGTAATTGGTTTTGGAGTAAAGCCAAGTTATGCAACGGGCGTAGTGCGATCGCTCGATTTAAATCAAACCTATACCAAACTCATTAAGCCTGTGTTTGATGAGCTTGGAATTAAATGCCAGCGTGCCTGCGATATGAATGTAACAGGGAGTATAGACCAGGTTATGATAAAGGCAATAAATGAATCGGATATTGTGATATGTGACATTACATGCCTCAACGCAAATGCGTTGTGGGAATTAGGTGTGCGTCATGCCCTTCGCAAAAATCACACGATCCTAATTTCTGATTGGGCACACTTAAGGCCAAGCCCACCATTTGATGTAAGCCATCATGTTATATTGGGATATGAACACAACCCCGAAGGCATCACGGATGCCGAAGCCGATCGTTTCAAGGCAGAGCTTAAGAAACTTGTTGAGAATCTTGAAAATAACTTGCTATCATCTGATAGTCCCGTGCAGGATATTCTGTTTCCCGAGACAGGAAATTTATTTGATAAAAAAAGTAATGAGCCACCTCTTGAACCTTTTTCATCGATTATGAATAGAGCTGAAGAAGCTAAGAAAAAGAAGGATTGGGCGCTTGCCATTTCACTATATGATAAAGCCAAAGAGTACACCGAAAAAAACCTTGCCCCCAAAAGCGACCTTCCATTTATTGAATGCAGGCGTGCCCTGTGTACCTATAAATCTAAATCGAACGACCTGTTTGTCTTAGCTAAGGCCATGGCCATACTTGATCCGCTTGGACCTAAGGATACTACCGATGCCGAGATTCTTGGATTAAGTGGTGCCATCAACAAACGAATTTTTGAAATCAATAATGACTTAAAATATCTTGAAGAATCTGTCTGGTATTACGACCGGGGGTTTAGTCTTGTACAGGATTATTATAATGGAATAAATGCTGCATTTATGCTCTACAATAAAGCATCGGTATTAAAGGGTAAAGGCAATGACGAATGGGAAGATGCTAAAACAGATGCTGACTCTATGCGTAATAAAGTTTTAAAAGTATCGCTCGCGCTTGAAGCTTCAGAAAATTTTAAAGAACGTAATGATGCAGTATGGATTTTATACACCATTGCCGAAGCATATAATTATAAAGGTGATAAGCAAAAGCAAGATGCATATGAAGCAAAAGCCAAAGAATTTGCAACAGCTACTGGTGATGCCTTTGCCGAAAGTTCGTACGAAGAACAAAAAGGAAAAATTGATAGCATTTTATCTAATCTTGGAGTAGGGTAAATTAGAATTTCCATTTTATTCTTCAGCCACGGATGCACTAATAAACACGAATGAGGAAAAGAGCAACAAAAATTATTCGTGCCCATTCGTGTATTAGTGGCAACAGTATTTTTTGCCACGGATGCACCATTAAACACGAATGAGGAAAAGAGCAACAAAAATTATCCGTGCCCATTCGTGTATTAGTGGCAATTGTATTTGTTGCCACGGATGCACTAATATACACGAATGAGAAAAATAGCAATAAAAATTATCCGTGCCCATCCGTGTATTCGTGGCAATTATTGTAAGTCAATACCAACATTTTTTTTTGCAACGATACTTAAATTAAATTTTAAGCAACCCTTACTTCTTCTTTGGTTGGGGCAAAAGATTTTTTTCATAAAGATCAATCCACTCTGTGGCACTCATCTTTTTCATTAATTCGCCAATCAGTTTGTATGGTATATCGTCCAACTTTTTAAATCGTATGCAGCTCTTGCCCATGTCCAGTTTTTGCCTGGTGTGTTTTGGAAATTCTTTTACAAACCAATTTAGTAATTCACGATTGACATATATCCCCATGTGATAAAAATTGATAGATCCTTTTTGAGATGCTATACCTGCAAAAGGCAATGGCTCTGCAGGTTTACAATGGTAACCAGCAGGATATAGTTTGTGTGGGATAACATAGCCGAGTCCACCATAGCTAATGCCTGGCTCAAATCCCTTAGGAAGATTTTTTACAATTACCTTGTGCAGCATATTAAATGGCTCAATACGATCGGGAGGTACGTTTAATAAGATTTCATTTACTGTTTTGCCTTCTTGTTTCATACGAGTACTTTTTAAAAACAAATGTATGATTTTAAAGAGTTTGTTTTAAGGATTCTCTAACATAAGATCAATAATTTTTGTAACAGCAATTTTGTTTCTCAAATCATCGCGCAGGTGTTTAAATGTATGATGCAATGCACAAGGTTTTGAATCGGAGCATTTCGGAAATCCCAGCACACAAACACTGAATATCTGTTCACCATCAATTACTTTAATTACATCGCGAAGGAATATTTCATTCTTACGCTCATCCAATATGTAGTAACCACCTAAGTGCCCTTTGGTACTCAAAATTAATTTGGCATGGTTCAGTTTCTGTAATATTTTAGAAGTATAAGCAGCAGGCGATTTTACCGCCCTTGCAATAACACTTACCGGCAACTGCTTAGCACTATTGCTTTCATTAATAAGAAAGACCATTATTCTTAATGCATATTCACACGACTTCGAAAACATGCTGCAAAAGTATATAAGGGCCGAGTTGTATTCGCAATAAACACACAATAAATGTCATAGTAAGAACTGATAAATCTCATATCGGACATATATGTCCGAATTGAAAAACGCTGTTACTTTGCCAACACTTAAACTCTAAAATAATAAAGCTATGTCCCGCAAAATCAAAAACAAAATCACTAAGGCCAGTTTGCTTATTGTACTTGGTATTGCCATTTACAGTTGTTCTACACCAATAAGGCAAAAAAATGAAGAGGCATCCGGTACAGCATCAACAGAGAATGCCGCCCCGGCTGAGGTTTCGACCGAATCAAAAGATGCTAAGGGCATTGGTAAGTTTACCAAAGTTGAGTTGTCGCCAACACTTGATGTTAAGATGGCTACTATAGGAAAAGAAGTATATGATGTAAAATGCGCATCGTGCCATAGGCTTAACGATGAAAAGTTGGTAGGCCCCGGATGGAAAGATGTTACCCAACGAAGAACAGCCGAATGGGTAATGAACTTTAGCACTAATCCTGATGAGATGCTCGATAAAGATGCGATAGCCAAAGGCATGCTTGAAGAGTGCTTGGTGCGTATGCCTAATCAGAGCTTAACAGATGATGATGCTCGTAGCGTTTATGAATATATGCGAGAAAATGATGGCGTTAAGTAAATTCTAAATTCAATAATTAATAACAAAAAAGTTCTTGTAAAATGATGATTAAATCAAAATTAATGATGTCGGCAATAGTCTTGTTGATGGCATCAATTTATTTGCCTTCGTGCAAACCAAAAAATGTATCGTCTGCAACATCGGGCGATGCAGCTATAAAGTCGTTTGTTGCCCCCGGCAAATACGATGAGTTTTACAATTTTGTTTCTGGCGGTTTCAGCGGACAAATGACCGTGTATGGGATACCATCGGGACGCTTGTTCAGAGCCATTCCTGTATTTTCTGTTGACCCCGAAAAAGGGTATGGTTATACCGAAGAAACCAAGCCCATGTTAAATACCTCGCATGGTTTTGTGCCTTGGGACGATTTGCATCACCCGGCACTTTCTACTACCGATGGTATACATGATGGCAAATGGGCATTTGGCAATGCCAACAATACACCACGTGTAGCGCGCATAGATTTAAAAACGTTTCGCACAGTTGAGATTATCGAAATACCTAATAGCGGAGGAAATCACTCTTCGCCATTTATTACCGAAAACACAGAGTATGTGGTTGCAGGCACCCGTTTTAGCGTTCCTATGGATAATAACAGAGATGTAGCAATAGATACGTATAAAGAAAACTTCAGAGGTACCGTTAGTTTCATAAATGTAGATAAGGAAAGTGGACGCATGGGTATTGCCTTTCAAATTCTTTTACCCGGTGTAAATTTCGATTTAGCTCGTGCGGGTAAAGGAAAATCGCATGGCTGGTTCTTCTTTAGTTGTTACAATTCAGAAAGGGCTAATACCTTACTTGAGGTTAACTCTACACAAAAAGACAAAGACTTTGTAATGGCTGTAAACTGGAAAAAAGCAGAGGAATATGTAAAATCTGGTAAAGGAGTAAAGAAAGATGTATCCTATGCTCATAATGTGTATGATGAAAAAACACATTCTGCAACATCTACTATGGAGAAGGAAGTAATTATGCTTGACCCCAAAGATTGCCCTGATATGGTTTACTTTATGCCATGTCCAAAATCGCCACATGGATGCGATACTGACCCAACAGGTGAATACATAGTTGGAAGCGGAAAACTTGCCGCCATAATTCCGGTATTTTCTTTTACCAAAATTCAAGCTGCTATAGCTGCAAAAAACTTTGATGGCGACTATGAAGGAATTCCAGTATTAAAATACGATGCCGTGTTACATGGCGAAGTGAAGAAACCAGGTTTGGGACCTCTTCATACTGAATTCGATGCGGATGGAAATGCCTATACGTCTTTCTTTGTTTCGTCAGAGGTTGTAAAATGGAAGTTGAGTGACTTGTCTGTGGTTGATCGTGTTCCAACATATTACTCCGTTGGTCACTTGTGTGTTCCTGGTGGACCAACCAAAAAGCCATGGGGCAAATATATGATAGCGTATAACAAAATAACTAAAGACCGCTACTTGCCTACAGGTCCCGAGTTAGCACAAAGTGCACAGTTATACGATATTAGCGGAGAAAAAATGAAACTCATTTTAGATTTTCCAACCATAGGTGAACCACACTATGCCGAAGCAATTCCTGCTGAGCTGTTATCAAAAAACTCAACCAAGATTTATAGGATTGAAGAAAATGCTCATCCATATGTTGCTAAAGGCGAAAAAGAAGCAAAGGTTGAGCGCAAAGGAAACGAAGTTCATGTTTATATGACATCAATCCGCTCGCACTTTGTACCTGATAATATAGAAGGAGTAAAAATGGGCGATGTGGTTTACTTCCATGTTACCAACCTTGAACAAGATTGGGATGTGCCGCATGGTTTTGCAGTTAAAGGTGCTAACAATGCAGAGTTGCTAATTATGCCTGGCGAAACACAAACATTAGCTTGGAGACCTGACAGAATAGGTGTTTTCCCAATGTATTGTACCGACTTCTGCTCGGCCTTGCATCAGGAAATGCAAGGTTACATAAGGGTAAGTCCGGCAGGAGCCAACATACCACTCACATTCAGCACAGGTAAAAAAGCTGCACCAGCTCCCGAAGCAGCTAAATAATCAAGTAATAAAAATATTCAAGTCTTATTATAAGTTAAACTAAATGCAATGCTGTCATCAGGTATTATTTTAATCTGATGGCAGCCAGCAAAAAAAATCAACATTAAAATGAAATCAATAAAAGTAATAGTAATTGCCACATTACTTGGTGGCTTTATATCCTGTAATGAGCAAGCAGCAGATTCCACATCATCGGCTCCTGCTGCCGAAAGTCAAGCAACCACAGCCGGAGGGCAGGAAGCTGTAGTTGATGATGTATCACAAAAAGATATCGTAAAAATTGCTGTAGGCTCCAAAGATCATACTACCCTGGTTGCTGCTTTGCAGCAAGCGGAATATGTAAATGACCTGAGTAACGCAGGGCCATTTACCGTTTTTGCTCCAACCAATGAAGCTTTTGCCAAGATACCTAAGGAGACACTTGATAACCTTATGAAACCAGAGAATAAATCGCAGCTGCAAAATATTCTTGAATACCATGTTTCGGTTGGTGTGTTTAAAACAGAAATGATGCAGGATGGACAAACCATTAATCAGGCAAACCTAAACGACATCACCCTATCAGTAAAAGACGGTAAGGTAATGGTGAATAATTCTGCAAACATCATTGCTTCGGTACCTGCATCCAACGGCATCATTCATGTTATCGATGCTGTTTTGTTACCTCCTGCCGCAAAGTAAAAAGATTTTAAAAAAATGACTAAACTAAAAATGCATTCGCGAGTAATTATCGCAGTAGTATCGCTTTGCCTTATTCCTGCTTATTTCTTTGCGGTGTGGCGCATTGATTTATTTGCCCCACAATATCCCGAGGGATTGGTCATGAAAATATGGCTCAACAAACTTACAGGTGATGTGGATATTATTAATGGCTTGAATCATTACATAGGCATGAATAAAATAAGTGCCGAAATGTTTCCGGAGTTTACATACCTTGTATACGTTCTTGCCGTATTTATAGTTTATGGATTGCTTATTGCCATAACCGGTAACCGCAAACTGCATTTTAGTTATTTAATCGTATCGGCTATTGGTGGTGTATTAGCTATTTACGATTTCTATCAATGGGGCTATGAATATGGACATAATCTTAATCCGGAGGCGCCAATTAAAATTCCGGGGTTGATATACCAACCGCCTATACTTGGTCATAAGCAATTACTTAATTTTGATGCATACTCTATGCCTGATGTAGGAGGATATATAATAATAAGTGTGGTGTTTATAATAGGGGTGGTATGGGTAATAGAAAAAATTCAAAAAAAATGAATAAGTCCAATTTGTTTTTAATACTGATCGCATTAATATTAGGGTCGTGCAATACGAAACCTGTACCATTGGTAGCAGGTAAGGATGTATGTATGTTTTGTAAAATGCCCATTGCCGATATTAAATTCGGAGCGGAAGTAATAACCGAAAAAGGTCGCATCTATACCTATGATGATATCAATTGTATGATTAATTGGATGAATGAAGCTGATAACAAATCGATTCAGCTAAGCCGCAAACTTGTAGTTGACTATCTTGATAGCAAAAATCTGATTGATGCAGAAAATGCCAGCTATGCCCTAAGCGAAAAAATTCGCTCGCCTATGAATAGTAGGGTTGCCTGTTTTAAAAATAGCGAAGACCTCAAGCGCACATTTCCAAACGAAACATCTGTACTAACGTGGAGCGATGTTATAAAGACCATTGAGTAATACGTGAAACTACTGCTTGCTGTTTTTGCTTCCTGCCTATGCCACATAGCCTGTGCACGGGTGCTTGTTGTGGGAAAAGATTTTTCTTATACTTCCATTATCAAAGCAGTAAGCGCTGCTCAAAGCAAAGATACCATACTTGTAAAAAAAGGAATTTATAAGGAAGGCAATATTGTCATTACCAAACGCATAACGCTTATTGGAGAAGAGGCCATACTTGATGGAGAAAAAAAATTCGAAATTCTTACAGTATCGGCAAATGGAGTGCGCATAAAGGGTTTTACTTTTCGCAACTCGGGCGCATCTACCATGAATGATTTTGCTTCAATCAAGGTGATAGATGCGTTGGGATTTATAATCGAAAACAACACCATTCTTAACTCCTACTTTGCTATTCACATTTCTAATTCAAATACATTTATCATTAGACAAAATATTATTAAAGGGGTTCCGGGCGATGAGCAAAATACTGGTAACGGTATTCATTTGTGGAAGTGTGAAAAGGCCAACATTACCGGTAATGATATACAAGGGCATCGAGATGGAATCTATTTTGAGTTTGTAAAAAATTCGCACATCATTAAAAATAGTAGTCAACGAAATATACGTTATGGTCTGCATTTTATGTTCAGTAATGATGATGTGTACAGCAATAATTATTTCTCGGATAATGGTGCGGGGGTAGCAGTTATGTTTTCACGCAACATAACCATGTCGCACAATGATTTTGTAAAAAATATTGGCGCCTCAGCTTACGGATTGCTGCTAAAAGAAATTTCTGATGGAACTATTTATAAAAATAATTTTTCGGGTAACACCATTGGTATGTTTGTGGAAGGTGCCAACAGGCTCGTGATTAAAGAAAACAAGTTTATAAGAAATGGCTATGCCATGCGCATGCAGGCAAGCTGCAACGAGAATGTTGTTGAACGAAATAATTTTGTTGCAAATACTTTTGATGTAGCCACCAATGGTTCGCTTATGCTTAATACACTGAAAGAAAACTTTTGGGATAAATACGAAGGGTATGATTTGAATAAAGATGGTAAAGGAGATATCCCCTACAGACCGGTAAGTGTATATGCACTAATAATTGAAAATGCCCCGGTAGCATCTATCTTTATGCGTAGCTTTATGACCACTATTTTGGATAAAACCGAAAAAGCTATTCCGGTTTTAATTCCTGAAAATTTTAAAGACGATACACCATTAATGAAACCCAATCCTTTATGATAGAAGCAAAGAATATTTGTAAAACATTTGGGAAACTTAAAGTACTTGATGATGTTTCGATTACCTTACAATCGCATGATGCGGTAGCTATTATAGGTCCTAATGCTTCAGGTAAAACAACCTTTATAAAATCGTTGCTAGGCCTGGTAAAGCCTGAGCGTGGCACCATTCATATTAACAACCAAAGCATTCTGCACTCGTGGCAATACCGCAGCCAAATAGGCTACATGCCGCAAATTGGACGCTACCCCGAAAACATGACCATACAGCAAGTCGTTGAAATGATTATGGATTTGAGGCAATGCAATGCAAGCAACATTGACAACGATTTGGTTAATGCGTATAATCTTAAAGAGATTTATAATAAGCGCACCGGAACCCTTTCGGGAGGTACGCGCCAAAAATTAAGTGCGTGTATATGCTTTTTATTTTCTCCATCTATTATCATTTTAGATGAACCTACTGCAGGCCTCGACCCGGTATCATCTGAAATCCTGAAAGAGAAAATTATTCACGAAAAAAATAAAGGCAAGTTAATCATGATTACCTCGCACCTGTTGAGTGAACTGGATGATTTGGTTGGAGGAATTGTTTATTTTAAAGATGGGAAAATAGTTTTCCATAAAACGCTACTCGAAATTATGAGTGCTACTGGTGAAGAAAAAGTTGCAAAGGCTCTAACATCTTACATACGGCAGAATTAATCATGTTAAAGATAATTAAATATGTATTGGTAGATATTTTGCGTAGCAGGGTTGCGCTGGCCTATACGCTGCTGTTGCTTATTGTAAGCATCAGCATGTTGAGTTTTGATGAGAATACCTCGAAAGGAATATTAAGCCTGCTTAATATTACCCTTATCCTGGTGCCTTTAATGAGCTTAGTATATAGCACTATTTACATGTACAACTCCTCAGAATTTATTGAACTCTTGCTTAGCCAACCCATTGAACGCAAAAAACTTTTTACCAGCTTATATCTGGGAATTACCTTCGCTTTATTAATTGCTTTTGTGGCAGGTGTTGCTGTTCCTGTTATTATTTCTGATCCTTCGGCTACAACCGTTGTGTTTTCATTAGCAGGTATGATACTCACAGCAATATTTGTTTCGTTTGCTATGCTTGCTACTGTTTATACGCGCGATAAAACCAAAGGCATTGGTGCTGCAATTATACTATGGCTATACTTCACCCTGATGTATGATGCTATATTGTTGTTGCTTATGTTGCAGGTTAGTGATTATCCTATTGAAAAAGCGTTGATTGTTTTTTGCTCAATCAATCCCATTGATATGACCCGGGTAGTTATTCTGATGCAACTAGATATTGCTGCACTAATGGGTGTAACGGGAGCGTTGTTCGTTGACTTTTTTGGCAGCACCTATGGAATGATTATTTCGTTTGTCATTTTAATATGCTGGGTAATAGTTCCTATGATTATTGCCAAGCGCAAATTCAATAGCAAAGATTTGTAGCCATCCGGTTAGTATATACCCTGCCTGCACAAATTTTCAGTTTACGAATATATCTAGGGATGTTGCTTAAAGTTTCTAACCGAGTTTCAGGTAGTATAGGGTGTTAGTTAACAACACGGAAGGGATTAAGGTAATTAGAAATTAGCTTTCAATCCCAGTATATAACTAAGAGGAATATTGGGTCGGTAGCCTTGAGGTAAATTGGCAACAATAGCATTACTGTTTGTTATATTATTTACTGTTGTAAATGCTGAAAAATATTCGCTCAACGTGAAATTGGCAGACACATCAATTATTAAAAATTCAGCAATTGCAGTTACCTCATTATATTTTATGAATTCCCCCGGAATAATTTCTTCGCTTTGTCCCGGTTTAATTCGTGTAGTTCCTGTATAGCGCCCAATTAGGGTAACATTAAATTTATGGTGATCAATGCCCACCGATGCAGTTAGTAATTGCGGAGTGATAAACGGTATGAGGTCTCCTTTGGTGATAGTACCTGCACCCCAGTCGCCACCGGCATTCTTATACGTCTCGCCAAACTTTGCATCTGTATACGTATATGCAATACAAATAGGTAGTCTAAGTTCAGAAGCTGCTTTTTTCTTTAGCAACACATTATAAGTTAAGTTAACCTCCATGCCTTCAATAATTGCCTTACCTGCATTAAACATATTGCCCGTACCGGCACCTCCACCCGATACATTATCTGAACCAAGTATATTATCGTAGTCGTTGTAAAATCCTACTACCTGTGCATTCAGTCCTTTATTTTCAAAGCGGTAGCCAAGTTCGTAATTTATAGAGGTTTCAACTTTTGCCTGTTCGGTATTTGTTGTTACCGAAGGCATACCTGGTGGCGAAAATCCTTTATGCGCTCCTCCAAAAACATTCATCCGCTTATTGATATCATAATTAACACCAACACCGGGTAAGAGAATATTCATGGTATTAGTTGCCGATTTTAAAGTGGTGCCCAGGCGTGCATAATCGTTATTACCATAATTATCAAATGCAAAATTGATACGCTCATGCCTCACACCCGGGCTAACACGCAAACCTCTATAGTAAAAATCATAGTTAAAATAGGATGCTACGCTTTGCGCCTTGCGAATTTGATTTTCGGCATTTCCTCTTATACCTGCTGATGTTAAAATCATAGTTCCATTATTCATGGCATAGGTGGAACGTGTTGCATATCGGTCGGCATTATCTATATGGTAGCGTGCCCCCAACTGCAATTTGTGTGTTACGTTTTTCTTGTTGATAAGGTACTGCGCATTGGTTTGCACCCCTTGCGAAAAATAAGTTCGTGCAGCACTTTGGAATTCTATGTTTCCATTTGCATTGCCGGTCATAACCATGTATGCAGTTTGATATGCATTCGGATCGCTTACTATGTTATTTAACCCTTGTCCTTCTACTGAGTTTACTCTTGCCCAGTCTCTGAAGGTATTAGCATAATATGCGGAGGTGCTTATGGTCATTCCACGGCATGGTAAAATGGTATGCATAATCGAAACATGACTATGGTTTAAATCAAGTTTATCTTTTTGTGTGGCTGCATATCTTCGTAAGGGGTTAGCCCGATAATCCTGGTAGGTTAGTCCTAAATAGGTTTCATTACCGGCTTCGTTTGAGTTGATAAATTTAAGCGTTACTAATTGAGGTGTTTTGGCATTACTTGCGGTGTGCCAGCGTAACTTTCCCATAAAGTCGCGTCTGTCAAATCCCGTGTTGCCTCCGTTATCAATTTCTTTAAATCCGTTGCTTGCCAGCCTGTTTATTTCAAATACATAATCAAAATTTTTGTGACTGTCGCCAATCCATACTCGCTGTTGATTGGTGCCAAAACTTCCATGCGATACCTGTGCATGTCCTCTAAATGTTTCAGGTATTGCAGTCGAAATTAAATTCAGCGCCCCTCCAATAGTGTATGGGCCATACTTAATTTGACTACTTCCTTTTAATACCTCTACTCCTTGCATGCGCGCAAAGGTTGGGAAGTAATAGGCTGATGGGTCAGCGTATGGGGCCGGTGCTATCAGTATGCCATCTTCCATTACTGTAATCTTGGCACTACGATTAACAGGGGTACCTCGTAATCCAATATTTGGCCTTAGGCCAAATCCTTCTTCATCCCTGATGTTTACTCCGGGTATTATGCGCAATACATTATTTATGTTGGTTTGATTTAGTTTTTCAAGCTTCTGCGTTTTGATATATTCTCCTGATCCCGGCATGGAGCGAGCTTTGTCGCCAACAATAGTAATAGGTTCTATGGCTTTGCTTTTGGTGGTATCTGTTATCGATAATTGAGCATACGTGGTAAGACTTAGTAATATCAGCAGTGTTGCTATTGTATTTTTCATATTGTGCCTTCAAATTATAATTGAGCAGGCAAAAGTCAACTAAATAGAATTGACAAGTTTTAGTAAGACGAAAAAGAGTTTTAGTTTTTGGAAATAATCACACGGAAATGGTCGGTAGGCGAAATGCCAAAATAATTTTTATACGCCTGACTAAAACTACTAAGTGATGAATAACCTACATCCATGGCTATAGAAGTAATATTTGGATTAACCCCCTGTAATAAATGTTTAGCTTTTTGCATCCTGTTCTCCTGAACAAAATCGAAAATGGTTTGATTGTAAATATCTTTAAACCCCTTTTTTAAATAACACTGATTGGTGCCCACGTTTGATGCAATTTTTGGAATGGTCAGATTACTCGAAAGATTATCGAGAATATACTTTTTTGCAAGCTGAATTTTTTCTACATCAGTTGCTTTATTCATCATCGCACAACTATCGCAATTGAATTGAAAGAGTAGATTATTTTTGTGTGCCTGATAAAGCAAAAACAAGATCGCACTTTCGATAAAAATCTTGCGGGGCAATCCTGTAAGGGAGCAATTTACAAGGTCTAAAAGTTTTGACTGTGTATTACAACATATACTCTGATGATGTATGTTGATATCCAAGGACTCGTTGTATTTTTCAAAGTATCCTTTAGCTATTCGTATTCGAAACTCATAGTTATTATTAGCAATATCAAATAAACAATCGTTTGCAAATAAGCCAAAAACCAAATTAACATAAGCCTCATTTTGTGTGGTGTTACAAAATGAGCTTTTGATATCCGCATTCGGATTCAACGATATATGCATGTATTCATTAATCTGCTCCATAGTGCGCTGCTCAAACAAAAAAAATTATTGCAAAAACCATATAGGTAATTGATATAACAATTTTTGTTTTTTAGGGGTGGCAAATGTATGAAAATTGAGTCATAAAGGGGGGGGGGAAAAAAAAAACCCCCCCGCCCCCCCGGGCCCAGGGGGCAAAAAAAACCCCCCCCCCCCAAAAAAAAAGGGCTCCCCCCAGAAATCCCGGAAACCCCCCGGGGGGGGGGCCCCAAAAGGCGGGTCCCAAGCCCCTCCCCTGTCCCCCCCCCCCCCCCCAACCCTTTCCTCCCCCCACTCCCCCCCCCCCCCCCCCCCCCCCCGGGGGGGCCCGCCCCGCCCCCCCCCCCCCGCGCCCCCCCCCCCCCACACCCCAAATCCCCCCCCCACCCCACACCCCCCCCCCCCCCAGGCCCCCCACCCCCCCCCGGGGCGCCCCCACACCCCCGAACCCCGGGCCGCCCAAAGGGGAACCCCGCGCCGCCCTGGGCAAACCCGCCCGCCGAGCCAAGCCCGCGATGGGGCCCGGGCGGGGGGGGGGCCGGGCGCCGGGCCACCCCCCAAAACCAAAACCCCCCCCTTTAACCCCCCCCCCCCAAAAACCCCAAAAAACCCCCCGCGGGGGCCACCAAAAATTTGCAGCCCGCCGGGGGGGACAGCAAAACCCCGGGGCGGGGCGGCCCCCCGGGGGGCGGGGGGCCCGGGGGGGGGCGGGGGGCTGAAGCCCGCGGGCCCGCGACCAAAAAAACCCCCCCCCCCTTTAAACTTTTAAAAAACGAACGGAAAAAAAAAGGGAAATCCGCAAAAACCAAAAAAACCATCCCAAAAATCTCACAAAAAAAATTTGGGCGGGCCGGGGCGGGGCCGGGGGGCGGGCCCCTCCCCCCGGCCCGCCCCGCCCCGCCACAGCCCTTCCCCGGGGGCACAGGGAGGGCACCCGCCGGGCGAAAAAACGGACGAAACCCTGTGGTCGCCGGCCCCTCCCCCCCTTTCCCCCCCCCCAAAATACACCGCCTTATTCCCGATAATACCCGCTTTTCCCCCCGGCCAAAAACCCCCCCAAAAGCGCCCCGCCCCGCGCGGGACCGTAAAAAAAGACCCCCTAAAAAAACAAAAAAAAAATCCCGGAAGACCCAAAAAAATGAGAGGAAAGGGGGGGGGGGGGGGCCGGGGGGGGGGGGCCCCCCTAACCTTCCCCCCCCCCCCCCCCCCCGCCCCCCCCCCCCCCCCCCCCCCCCCCCGCCGGGGGGGGGCGCCGCGCGCGGCCGGCCCCTCCAACAGCCCCGGCCCCCGGCCCGCCAAAGCCACCCCGGGCCCCCTTTGGGGACCGCCCCCCCCCCCGCGGGGAGGGACCGGGCGGGCCCCCCCCCCACCAAAAAACCCCCCCGCCCCCCAAACCCAAAGGCGGGAAATAAAAAAAAAGGGCCAGGGGGGGAAGAGAACGGCGGAAAAAGCGAAAAACCCCGCGGAAAAAAAAAAAGCCCGGGGGGGGGGGGGCCCCCCCATCCCCCTCCCACCCCCCCCCCCCCCCCCCCCCCCCCCCCCCCCCCGGGGCCGCACTAAAAGGGGGCCGCGCAAAAAAGGGGCCGCCCCCCCCGGAGAAATCCCCCCGCCCGCCCGGGGGGTTGCCCGGGCGGCCCGGGGCCGCCCCCCCCCCCGCGCAAAACAGGGGGGCACGAAAAAAACCCCCCCCCCCCCAAGCCCCCCCCGGCCCCCGCCCCGGCCCGTCCCCCCAAGGGAAGGAAAAAACCCCCCGAGCGAAGGCGCACGGGGCCGGGGGCCAAAAACATTTGGGAGATGTAAATGAAAAATTGCGGAATGAAAACGAGGGGAAACCCCCCCCTCCCCCCCCCGCCCGAAACCCCCCCCCTAAACCCCACCCACACCAAACCTAAAAGAAAAAAAAAAAAAAAAGGGGGGCCCCACCGCGGCCCCCCCCCCCCCCCTTTTTTCCTTTCCCTTATCGCCCAAAAGGGGGGGGGGCAAAACGGGGGGGGGGGGGCGCCCCCCAAAAAAAAAAAGGGGGGGGGCCCCCCCCCCCGGCGGGTAAAAAAACCCCCCCCCCCCTTTTTTTCGGGGGGGGGGCCCCCCCCCCCAAAGAACTTTCCCCAAAACCCCCGGCTGACAAACCCTTTCCGCGGGCCTTTTAGAAAAAAACCCGGGCAGGCGTCAGCGTTGGCAAGTGTTTGTGTATTTAAATATATAGCAACCGCATACAATTTTTGGGTCATGCTTATTGCCGAAACATACGTGCAGATATTAAAATTGGCTTTATCGTTAGTTGATGTAGCTAAACTATATACAGGTAAGTTAATCAGGTTCCATGGTTTTTGCATGTTGGTATTGATGAAAGTGCTGTTTAAGATTTATCTAATTGTTTTCTTAGGGTGACTTTTCAAATTATCATCCTTCGGTTTTTACAACAGTGCTTGTATTGGATTTGCAAAAATCTCTCTGGTTATCTAAAAAGTCGAACCTAAAAGATTCATAATACGAGGTGTTAATGGTCTCTAATACTTGCCAAATTTTTTTTCAACGGCAATTGTCCTGTATTTAAAAATTTGTTCAAGCTGATTTTTAATGAACAAGCTATTGGCAATTCTGCCAATAATACCAAATGGGGGTATGTACGTAATAATGTCGGTCATAAGCACTCCATTTTCTATTGCTTCAATCTTATGTTGATGGTGCCACATTTTGTAAGGGCCTACTCGTTGTTCATCAACAAAATATTCTTTGTCGTGTACGTGGGTAATTTCGGTCATCCATTTCATAGGTATGCCAAGCAGGGGCTTTACAATGTAGGTGATAATCATTCCTGCATACATGTGAGCCCCGCCCGTATTGCTTGTCACTTTAAAGCTCATATAATCAGGTGTTATTTCTTTGAGGTTATTTGGATTGCTGATAAATTCCCATACTGTGTCAATGCTTGCAGGTACTTTTTGCGTTTGAATTTTTTGATAATACATACTATATTATTTAATGCTGCTTATTCCTCCATCAATATGAATCACCTGACCCGTTATCCAGCTGCTTGCCTCAGTTAGTAAGAATGCGGCCATGCCTGCAATATCTGCAGGGGCTCCAATTTTCTTTAACGGATGTCGTTGGGCATTGGCTTCTATTTTTTCAGGTGTGCTTAATAAACTGGCGGCAAGCGGAGTTTGTGTGATGGATGGTGCTATGCAGTTAACTCGTATGGATGGCGCCAACTCTGCTGATAATGCTTTGGTTAGCCCCTCTACAGCGCCCTTACTTGCGCTCACCATGCTATGAAAATTAAAACCCATGGTTACTGCCACAGTACTAAACAATACGATGGATGCAGTATCGCTTTTCTTAAGAGCTGGCAAACACGATTGAATAACTTTAATTGCACCTGTAACCTGTAACTTGTAATCATTAATAAAGTCTTCTTCCTTTATGCGTGCAAACGGCTTTAGGTTAATGGCTCCTACACAATAGGCAAGTCCATCCAGACAATCAGGCAAAAATGAAAGATCAGGTTCTTTATCAAGTACAGTAAGGTAATGAGAAGATATATGGTTATTGTTATTCGAAACAGGATGAGAAAAATAGGTGCCATAAACTTGATGTTGTGTTGCAAGCATGCCGGAAAGCGAAGCGCCTATGCCACTGCTGTGGCCTATAATCAAATAATTTTTCATACTCCTACAACAAGTTTTGTTGCCAATAGTTTAAACAATTATGCGAATAATAGGAACATGAGCAACAATGTTGAGTGATAAGTATCAGGGATAATGCCTGTTTCGGAGGGATGATTACGATGTTAAAAACGCCTTTATGTTTCGCGTTTGAAAGTAATATATACCCTTAAGAGCTACTCTCGAAATTGCAGACCCGATACAACAATTGCTACTTACACCTAGTGTAATTCTCGCTGTTGTTAATCTTTCGAATAGGGTAATGGCCCGCACCATTACTTTTTATCTGCACCAGCAACTGTTTTAGGCTTTTCTTCTTTTTGGGTTTTAATATAGGAGGCCCACTTGGCATTTTCTTTTGCCAGAAAACTTTCGAAGCGCTCCACAAACATTGGAAAAGTTGAATCGTCCTTATATGGACCGGCTTTGGTTACATAAAGGAATTTTTCATGTATCAATGATTCTACTGTTGTGCGGTATTCAATCCAGTTTTCCTGAAACTTAAATAACGTTATTAAATTGGCCATAGCAGCAACGGCCACTCCAATGGCACCAACAATAAATTTAATAGAAATAGGATTTTCAGTTATGCCTATATACCCCGTTAAAAGTGGAATAAGCAAGGCAAGTACAGTTTCAGAAATTTTTAAGCGCATAAACCATGTCTTATTCCATGCACTTTTTTTGCCATACCAATCAATTTGGTCTTTAACGCGTTTTTCAAAATACTCTTCTTCGCTCATTGATTTAAAGTCTATAATGTTTTAGGTTAGGAATTATTATTTAGCAACTAGGTGCGTATTCGCATATCATTGCCGTTATATTTTATTAGTATTCGCAAGGCACGCAAGGTATTCCATCTACCGGGGTTACCTGCTTTTTCCATAGTAACATGAACTTGCCCGGCATGCGCAGCAGAATTATTCCAGGTATTATCACGGTTTCTTTTTTCCTTAATCACCTGCATACTTGCTTCCATCCGGCTATCCCAAATAATACCTGCGTATTGAAAGAAATCAAGTGCACGCATGATGTCATATTTCCACCGGCAGGGATAAGTAAACCGTAAAAAGTCTTTTTTAATAACTTCGCCCGTATGATCTGAAATAAATAATTGATGCAATAAAAGGAATTCTATCGAACTTCTGATTGCGCTTTTAATGTTTTCTTTACGGTAAGTATAACCGGCTTTTTGAAATTCAGCAAATCCCTCAAGAACCGAAATGGTGCTATGTAGCGAACTGTGTTTTGAGCCTGATCGTGCAGTGCGGCAGTTAAAACCTCCGTCCGGCATTAGCTCATTTAATATGCTGTTAACAATGGAGTGCAGTTTTTTTTCGGGTGTTTCAAAATAAGAGGCATAATTAAGGAACATAGCATTTACACATACATCACTATGCTCATCGGTTGATGGCCCTAGTCTGATTCCTCCATCATAAGCTATATCGTTTTGTAAAACATTGGCAATCGAATCTTTAACCATTGCATTGTCAGGGGGGAGATTTAAGTTGCGCAAGTCGAGCAATGTATAATGTGTGCTTATCCATTTAGGCTGATAAAATCTGTCGCCCCAATGACCTTCGGGTTTTCGCTGTGCTAATATTTTTTTTCCCCAACCTTCTGTTTCTATTCGTGATTGTAGATTTTTTTTGTCTTTACCCAATAAGTCGCGCCACACCTGATATTGAATTGCTACATCACCTTCGAGTAGCCATGCTATTATTTGCTGATCATTCATTCAATTGAAGAGGTTTGTTTTATATAAAGGTATAGGAGGGCAGTTTGCTACACAAATGTAAGTGCAATTTTGGAAATCACATTGCTAAAAAAAAACACCATTCGCTTAAAAAAATCTTGTTTCGTAACCAGTTTAATAAGTGAATAGTGGTTGCTTTATCCTAAGAATTACTAATAACCATTACCTTATAAGGCAACAACAATCATCCTTATGAGGCTGTTAGTTTCTTGTTTAATAAAAATCCAATTACCATGCTGATAGGAGGAATAGAGAAATAACCCAGACCAATAGACATAAAGTACTCTCCAAAAGTAGTCTTGGTTATTGGTAGGAGAAACAGAACATCGAGCAGAATATTTATAACAAACCATGATATCCCTACAATTATTCCATTTCGAACATAATCATGAGATACAACTTTAAAAAACTGAAATAAAAGAAAACATCCTGATACAACACCAATCACCATAATGCTTGCTTTAAAAGTGCTGTAGGGCACAAGCAAGTCGCCACCGGGCTTAAAAAATAGAAACGAGGCGCAATAAGGAATTAGCCAGGAGATTAAACCAAGTGAAATATTTCTTATAACTATTTTCTTTGTCATGCTACTTCGAGTTTTTATACAAATGTAGCTCAATTTTAAATTCCTGTAAATGAGTTCAATCAGAACTTCACAAAAAAAATCAGTTATATACCATTATATGGGGCGAGTGTAAAGGGCATAAAAATAAAATGCCCTGATGAAGGTGTTTGTTAACTATCACCTTATACCATCACTAATATCGAATTCGAAAAATGGCAGTGAAATAAAAAGCAATTACGCTTTTGTGCTGTAATCACCCATGCTTAGCTCTTGCAATTTGCCTTTATACTCACAATAGTTGCCTACCATCGAATTGTCTATTTGGGCATCTATAAGGTTGGTGTTAGTTTGAATGATGCTGTTGCGTAATTGGGTATTGAAAATTTTGCAGCCTGCGCCTAAACTGGCATGTGGCCCTATGATAGAATTTTCAAGTATAACATTTTCGCCAATAAAGCATGGTGGTATGATTACCGAGTTTACGCTTTGCACCGTTGCTGCAATATTATTTTTGGGATATTTTATTTCGAGCACCCGCTTGTTGGTATATACAGTAGCATCTTTGTTGCCACAGTCGAGCCACTCGGTTACTTTACCCGGAACCAGTTTAAGCCCTTTGTTTTTCATGTTTTCCATGGCATTGGTTATTTGGTACTCGCCTTTGTCTTTGATGTCGTTATCTATCAGGTATTTTAATTCGGCTTTCAGATTGTCTCCATCTTTAAAATAATATATACCAATGATGGCTAGGTCAGATACAAAGGTCGGTGGTTTCTCAACAAAGTCGGTAATTACTCCTTCACTATTCAATTTTACTACACCAAACTGACGAGGGTCTTCTATTTGTTTTACCCAAATGGTACCATCGCTATTGGCATCTATATTGGCATCGGTAGCAAACAGGGTATCGGCAAAGGCGATTATTACCTTTCCGGTAAGAGCGCTTTCGGCACACAATATCGCATGAGCGGTTCCCAAAGGAGTATCCTGATAATGTATGGTCCCCTTAGCATCCAACGATTCGGCTATGGCCACCAGATTTTTTTCTGCCTCATCGCCAAAGCGTCCTATTACATAGGCTATCTCATCCACCTTTTCGGGGCATACCTTTACAATATCTTCCATCAGGTGTTGCACTATGGGCTTGCCTGCCACCGGTATTAAGGGTTTAGGAACTGTTAACGTGTGTGGGCGCATACGCTTGCCCATGCCTGCCATTGGTACAATAATCTTCATTGCTATCCTCTATTATTAGTTATGATAAAATTCAATTCTTACCGGTGCTTCCAAAACCACCAGCCCCACGTTCCGATTCTTCGAGCGATTCGGTCAGATTCCATTGCACACGCTCGTGCTTTGCAACCACCAGTTGTGCAATACGGTCACCATTATTTATTTCGAAGGGCTCGGTGCTAAGGTTTATAAGCATCACTTTAATTTCGCCACGGTAGTCGGCATCTATGGTGCCGGGCGCGTTAAGCACCGTTATTCCGTTTTTGTAAGCCAGGCCGCTACGCGGTCTTACCTGCGCTTCGGTACCTGCCGGCAATTGGATGTATAACCCTGTACCTACCAGTATCCGTTGCAGTGGTGCCAGCACGATAGTAGCACTTATGCTTGCCCGCAAATCCATACCGGCCGATTGAGCTGTCTCGTAGCCCGGTAAAGAATGCATGCTTTTATTTACTACAGTTACTGTCATTTTTTTTTCAGCGCGCGAAAGTAGGTTTTTTACTCTAACACACAAGCCTTTCAATCATATTGAAGGGAGTCATGTTCATATTAATTTGTAGTTCTATTATACAGTCGTAGCCATTTGATATAAATAATACCTCATATACCCCCAAACTATGTGGTTTGTTAGAATTTATTAAGCAGCACATACTACCATTTAGGTGAGTCGGAAATTTTTTTAACAAATTATAAAAACATGATAAACAAACAGGTTCATTTTATATTTTTGAAAAAAATTAAAATAAATAAAACAATGGCATTAGACGTTAGTGGCAAGTACATTAAACATGTTGGCACAGTTACAGGCGAAGGCAAAAACGGCCCCTGGAAAAAGGCAGAATTTCTTATCGAATACATTGATGGGCAATATCCCAAACAAGTAGCATTCACACTATGGGGCGACAAATCGGACATCATACAACGATTAAATCCGGGAGATCAGGTTACTGTATCATTCAATGCAGAAAGCCGTGAATACAATGGTCGTTATTTTACCGAGTTACGCGCATGGCGTGTGCAAGCCGGTAGCAGCGAAAGTGCAAGCAATGTGGCACCTGAAGAAAATAATAGCCAACCACAACCGATAAACGCACCGCTTCCTGCTTCAGGTGCTGATGATGATTTACCTTTTTAATAGATTCGCTGGTAATTAATTTAGTTTTCGCATATAGGACGCAAAGGCAAAGCCTTTGCGCCCTATTTATATGATAAGCCAGTTAGATTTTTTGTAACGCGATTTTGTTGGCGTTGTATATAATATGTCCTTTTTGCCAATGTATTAGAAATATTTGCCTAAGTTTTTGTTGATATAATTAATCCGATTATTATATTTGAAGCCCTTTTGATTCCTCACGCTTCTCATTCTAAAAATTCTAAACGATTAATATTAAATAAGTAACGATGATTAATTTTAAAAAATTTGCCTTGATGGCCATGATTCCCATCAGTGCCTCGGCAGGTGGTTTTCAAATCAACACTCAGGGAGTAAAATCATTAGCAATGGGTAGCACCTTTGTTGGTGTTGGCAATGATGCTTCTACCGTATTTTTCAACCCAGGAGGCATGAGTTTGCTAAGCAAAAGCATGTTTACTGCAGGTACTACCTTCATTATGCCCAAGGCATCATATCTGAGCCCCTATAGTGGTAATATTGATATGGAGAAACAGACCTTCACTCCCATTCAGCTTTATGGCGTTTATAAACTGAACAACCTATCGGTTGGTTTAAGCGTTAATAATCCATATGGACTTGGCAGTAAATGGGCAGATGATTGGGAAGGTCGTTATGTTTCGCAGGAAGTAGCTCTTGCTACTTTTTATATTCAGCCTTCTGTAGGTTATCAATTTAATGACAAAATTGGGATAGGTGCAGGCTTTGTATTTGCCACAGGCCATGCAACCGTGCGCAGGGCTGCTCAGCCAATTAATGACGATATCAATGTGAAGCTCGAAGGTGGTGGAAACGGAGTTGGTTATAACATTGGTGTATTTGTAAAGCCAAATGATAAGATAAGTGTAGGCCTTTGTTATCGCTCAGGGGTTAATGTAAAACTAAAGGATGGCGATGCCACACTTACTGGCATACCAACCTCATTAAGCAGCACATTGCCTGCTTCAACAACCTTTACCAGCGAACTCGATTTGCCATCCGTAATTAGTTTTGGTGTTTCATATAAAATTAAAAGCAACATCATGGTAACGGCAGGATATGACTTTACCGGATGGAACTCATATGATTCGCTAAACTTTCTTTTTCCTGACCATCCGGAACTTGACTCGCGTAACGAACGCAATTATAAAAGTACCGGAGCTATTCGTATTGGGGCGCAGTATACACTTAAAGAAAAAATTGATATCCGTGCAGGATTCAGTACTGATAAATCACCTGTTCAGGATGGGTTTGTAAGTCCCGAATTGCCTGATGCCGATAAAAGTGCTATTTCGCTTGGAGCAGGATACCGCATTAATGACAAGCTTAGTGTGGATTTAGCTTATGTATACGAAAGCTTAAAGGAGCGTCAGGGTACATATAAAGATGCCAACTTTAGTGGCAGTTACAAAACCATTATCAATGCATTTGCAATTGGCATCAATTATTCGCTTAAATAAAATGCAACCATTATCAATGTTATTAATAACTAAAAATCACATCCGGATGAAAAAAAATAATTTCCATAAGCTGCTTGCAGCATATATAGTTACCGTTACATTTTTTGGGGCATGTAAAACCGAGTTTGATCAACCTCAATATACATCAGGCACTGCCAACTTCGGCACGTATGTTGCCTTGGGCAATTCGCTTACGGCCGGTTTTCAGGACAATGCCTTATACAAACAAGGGCAAGAGAATGCTTATCCATCAATGTTACACGAAGTAATGGTTAAAGCGGGTGGTGGAGCTATTTTCGAAGTGCCATACCTTACCGGAGTAAATGCTACCAATGGGGTTTCTCCTTCGCCACTTGGGGTGCAGTTTCCATTTCGTACCCTGCCAAAATTAATTTTGCGTAATGATATAGCTAATTGCCTTGGTGTTAAATCGCTTGGGCCTGCACTTACTGCAGCTCCTATAGATAATAATATTGAATTTTATCTGGGCCGTGCAGATTCTTCCGGACAAAAAAAATATAATAACCTGGGTGTTCCCGGAGCCAAATCATTTCAATTATTAGACAATAAATATGGTAACGTATTTTTTGGAGGAAATCCTTTTTATGCCCGCTTCTGCTCAAACCCGGGTGTAATAACTGTTGTGGATGATGCCTTACGTGCCAAGCCAACTTTCTTTACATTGTGGATAGGAAACAATGATGTATTGTTATATGCTACCAGTGGTGGTGTGGGTTCCAATGGAGGTATGAGCATGAATGATATTACACCGGTAGATACTTTTACTAATGCCATTAATACCATTGTAGCTAAAATGAGCGACAACGGTAAGGTAAAGGGAGCCATTGCAAATATTCCGGATGTTGCCGATATACCATATTTTAATACGGTGCCTTACAATGCTTTAAGTTTATCTAAAGGTCAAGCCGACTCGCTCAATTTTGCTTACACCTCTTACAATCAAGGAGCACAAGCGCTTGGCTTACCTCAAATGGTTTTTAAAGAAGGTGCCAATGCCTTTGTAATTACCGACCTATCGTTGCCGCAACTGGGCAATATCCGTCAGATTAAGGCAGGTGAGTTTATTTGCCTGTCGGTTCCGCAAGATTCGATAAGGTGCGCTAACTGGGGTAGTCAAAAACCTATTCCCGGAAACTATGTTTTAGATTTTACGGAGCTAAACAATATTAAACAAGCTACCACAGCGTATAATGCTACAATTGTAAAAGCAGCAAATGACAACGGCCTTGCCTTTGTGGATATGAATTCGTTTTTCAAAACCTTTGTAAAAGATGGTTTGTTGTTTAATGGGGTAACCTATACAACCGAATTTGTACAAGGCGGTGCTTTCTCTCTCGATGGTGTGCATCCAAACATGCGCGGTTATGGAAACATAGCTAATCAGTGGATACGCGCTATCAATGCAAAGTTTGGCGCATCGTTGCCCGAGATAGATGCCAATAAATATCCGGGAATACGATTCCCATAGTAACCTGCTATTTCAATAAATAATATGCGCCTTAAGATTTCTTAAGGCGTTTTTATTTTCATTAACATCTTCTAACGTGTAGCAATATCATACATTAGTTGCCATTAATTTCAGTTCGTTTTTTAAATGACTAACAATACAAAAACAATGAAAAGCAAATCGCCAAAGCGTAAAGTAAATGATACCATTCCGAAGGTAAGTTACTACCGCAAGCCAAAGGATATGGGCATTGACGAATACCAAATTTTATTACGAAAGCAATATGCCGAAACCCAAAAATTCGAAATACGCAAGCTTTCGCCCGAGCAGGTATATGCCGATTATAATGTGCAACAACAGGGAAGCAAACAATGGCACCGTGTTGCATTGCGCCATCCTAACCCGGGCTTAAACTTTTGCACTTGCCTTGATTTTAAAACTAATCAGTTAGGCACATGCAAGCACATAGAATATGTATGGGTTTATTTAAAAGAAAAGAAAATTCCTGTAAAGCAAATTGCAAATGTGCCGGTACCAATACATTCGAGCCTATACATAAAGTATGGTGCCACGCGTCAAGTTATGTTGCGCATTGGTAGTACCAATACTGAAAAATTAATACAATGGAAAAATAAATATTTCGACCGCAACCAGATACTGGATGAGCAACATTTTGAAAACATTGATTCAATTATAAAAGAAGCACAAACGATAGATGAAAACTTCAGATGCAACGATGATGCCCTTGCATTTATTTTACAGCAAAGAGATGATGTGCTTCGAAAAAAGAAAATAGAAGCCTTACCACAGAATTCTATTTTTAAAAAATTAATCAAAGTGTCACTGTTCCCTTATCAGTTGGAAGGCGCCTTGTTTGCAGCCCGTGCAGGCAGGTCCTTAATAGCTGATGAAATGGGCCTTGGCAAAACCATACAGGCGTTAGCAGCAGCCGAATTGCTAAGGCACATAAACGGAATAAATTCCGTTTTGATTATATGTCCAACTTCGCTCAAATATCAGTGGCTTTCGGAGATCGAAAAATTTACAAAAAGCCAAGCCTCTGTAATTGAAGGGCCAATGCATGTGCGTGCAGGCCAATACCGCAATCAATCGTTTTATAAAATTGCAAGTTACAACGCTGCCGGCAATGACCATAAATTGATTAATCACGAACGTTTCGATTTAATTATTCTTGACGAAGCGCAACGAATAAAAAACTGGCGCACCAAAATTTCTTACAGCATAAAACAATTGCAATCCAAACATATCATCGTGTTAACCGGCACTCCTCTCGAAAATCGCATTGAGGAGTTGTACAGTGTTGTACAGGTAATTGATCAATTTAGGCTTGGGCCCTTGTACCGTTTGTTACACAATCATCAGCACATTGACGAATCTACCAATAAAGTGGTTGGGTATAAAGACCTCCATAAACTTGGCACCTTGCTAAGTGAATTTACCATACGCAGAAACAAAAGTGTTGTAAGTAATCAATTACCTGAACGCATGGTTAAAACACTTTTTGTTCCAATGACACAGGCACAAAGAGACTTACACAATTCTTTTCAGGCCGATGTGTCGCAAATCGTTAACAGGTGGAAGCGGAAAGGTTTTCTTACCGAAGAGGAACGTCAAAAGCTAATGATACTAATGGGGCAAATGCGTATGGTGTGTGATAGTACGTATATTATCGATCAGGAAACACGCCATGATACAAAGGTGGAAGAGCTGATGAATATTCTAGAAGAAGCCATTTTCGAAACCGACCAAAAGGCTGTAGTCTTTAGTCAGTGGGAGCGAATGACGCGGTTAGTAGCACAAGAACTGGATGCGCGTGGTATCGAGTATGAATACTTGCATGGTGGTATTGCCAGCAAAAACAGAAAGGATTTACTTGAACATTTCAGAAATAAAAGATCGAGTAAAATCTTTTTGAGTACCGATGCCGGTGGTGTAGGATTAAATCTCCAATCGGCTTCGTTGCTGGTTAATCTTGATTTGCCCTGGAATCCTGCTGTGCTTGAACAGCGAATTGCACGTGTGCATCGCATGGGGCAACAACGCAAAGTGCAAATTATAAACATGGTATCGATGGATACCATCGAGAGCCAGATGATTGCCAAACTTGAGTTTAAACAAGCCATGGCCAAAGGTATTCTTGACAAAGGGCAGGATGTAATATTTATGGACGAAAGCTCGTTTACGAAATTTATGCAGTTGGTAGAAAGTACGATGCCTCCACCATCGTCTGAAGACTCAACTAATACAGCTACCGTTACACAGTCTGATGTAGCTCAGGAAATTGCCACCGAGAGAGAAACGTTTACCAGTAGTAAAGTTGACAACCCAACAAACAGACAAATGGCGCTGCCGTTTGAATCGGCCGAAGGCAATCCGCCTGCTGATGTTTCGGTTCCGGATTTTCAACCTGAGGAAATTGTAAAGGCAGGAGCTGCGTTTTTTGAAAAGTTGCAACTGGTAATACACAAAGAAAATGGGCTCCAAATGCTTGTTAAATCTATAACCAAAAGAGATGAAACCACAGGCCAAACCTACCTTAACCTGCCTGTGCAGAGTGAGGAATCGGTAGCCGGATTTTTAAAAATGTTGGCTGCCATGATGAACAAATAAAAATTTGATACTTTTACAAAAGAAAAAATATTGAGGGATATATTAACTGTTTGCCGGTATCCAATAATCACGCAAGAACGAATTTGATGTCAGGCCTTTCAACAAAAGAAAAAGAAATAAAAAAAATGTCACCAAGAGAAATCATATCCTTATCGCCATCCATCGATCAGGTGGGAGTAGAAGAGCGCATTGCACGTTTTGGAAAACGAAGCATAAAAACCACCAGCAAAGTGGATGCCCTAAAACTTGCACTAAGTATGTGCGATCTTACCACTTTAGAGGCACGCGATACTCCGGGTAAAGTAATACAGCTGTGTAACAAAGCTATTCGCCCCAGCGAAGAGGATGATATTCCATCTGTAGCTGCGGTTTGTGTTTATCCTAATATGGTGGCAGTAGCCAAGCAAAGACTTAAAAACAGCAGCGTGAAAGTAGCCGCTGTTGCAACAGCATTCCCTAGCGGAATGAGCAATCGCAAATTTAAAATTGACGAAACCAAGTATGCGGTAAATGAAGGAGCTGATGAGATAGACATGGTTATTAGTCGGGGAAAATTTTTTGAAGGCGAATACAATTATGTGTTTGATGAAATTGCAGCTGTTAAAGCGGCCTGTGGCCACGCACATCTGAAAGTGATATTAGAAACAGGGGAGCTAAGCACTCTCGATAATGTGCGCAAAGCCAGCGACCTTGCCATGTATGCAGGTGCCGATTTTATTAAAACATCTACCGGAAAGGTACAACCTGCGGCAACCTTGCCTGTTACTCTTGTTATGCTTGAGGCTATCCGCGATTTTTATGATAAAGAAAAAAAGATGATAGGCATGAAGCCAGCGGGTGGCATTGCTACTGCCAAGCTTGCCATTAATTACCTTGTGGTACTGCGCGAAACGCTTGGTATGGCGTGGATGAATCCCGATATGTTTCGCTTTGGGGCCAGCGCCCTAGTAAATGACTTATTGATGCAACTCTCTAAACAAAAAACAGGAATTTACGAAGGCTCCGATTACTTTTCGAAGGACTAATATCGGTCTTGTAACTATAAAACGTATATAGTTATCGTTATCAAGGTGTACCTCATTCAATTATTACGCACGAGAGTTTCTCTCTATAGTATGTTGGTGATTCGAAAAAAAATCCAATTCTATTCTGTTACCTTTGCAGCCTAAATACTTTGCAGCATGAATTTAAAAGAAATAATTACTGTTACCATGATCCTGTTTGCAGTGATTGACATTATTGGTTCGGTTCCCGTAATTCTTGATATTCGAAGCAAGGTTGGCACCATTCATCCCGAAAAGGTTACCATCGTATCACTCATCATAATGGTAGCATTTTTATTTCTGGGCGAAACGTTGCTTAGTTTTATGGGCATCGATATCCCTTCCTTTGCCATAGCAGGTGGTTTGGTACTCTTTTTTATTGCACTCGAAATGATATTGGGAGTTAAGATTTACAAAGATGAAAATTCTGCTACGGCCTCCATCGTTCCTATCGCTTTTCCGTTAATTGCCGGTGCGGGTACAATGACCACCTTACTTTCGTTGCGCAGTAAATACGATGTTCCTACCATACTCATTGGCATAACCCTTAATTTACTTCTGGTATACCTGTGCCTTAAAAACCTTGGCTTTCTTGAAAATTTTCTTGGTAAAACCGGCATTGCCATCATCCGCAAAGTGTTTGGATTTATATTGCTTGCCATAGCAGTAAATTTATTTCGTAGTAATATAAACGTATAGTGAACGAGGTTACAATTTACACAGATGGAAGTGCACGTGGAAATCCCGGTCCGGGTGGCTTTGGTATCGTAATGTTGGCCGGCAATTATGCCAAAGAATTTTCAGAAGGGTATAGGTATACTACCAACAACCGCATGGAGTTGCTTGGCGTTATTACCGCCCTCGAAAAATTGCGTAAGCCCGGCACATTGGTACTTGTAGTCAGCGATTCGAAGTATGTAGTAGATGCTGTAGAAAAAGGATGGGTATTTGGCTGGGAACAAAAAAGATTTGCCAAGGCAAAAAATCCTGACTTGTGGAAACGTTTTTTAATAATATTCAGGCAGCACCAGGTAAAGTTTAAATGGATAAAAGGCCATGCGCAAAATCCATATAACAACCGCTGCGATGAACTTGCCGTAGAAGCTGCCAAAGGTCATCGCTTACACATAGATAAAGGATACGAAAGTACGGTAAGCGCTAAAGAGGGATTATTTTAATTCCAATGTGATGCGTATTTTTTTTGATTGTAGCGAATGCTAATAATAAGAGGTTGTGTAATATTGGTTGTGAAAATAAAGTATCAAGAAATATTTATTGAAGCACAGGCACTTGCTCTTGGGTTGATGCGAGCTTATTTCAGTGTTACACTACCACGACCAATCAGATGGTCGGTGCAGAATATTTCTATTTCATATTTGCCTTTCGAATAGGAGGTATTGCGTGTCCAATAGTAAGTAAGAGGTGTATCATGATTTTGATAGTTTGTAGTTTCTTTCAATGTATAAAGTGTGTTTTCTCCCCTATATGTAAAGGTATTAGATGAGGTAGCCATTACAGCGCCATCGGGACTTATAACCCTAATAAATATCTCTCGTTTGCCGGCCTCAGCAGTGGCGTTTTCCATGATGGTAAATGCAATACGGAGTTTTTCGGTTTCATCAGCAACGTCAACATCAAGTTCTTTTCCGCTTTTCTTAAACTTTACACCCGTTATCAGAATTTCCTTGGCTTTTAATAAATTGGTTTTTGCAATACGATCGCTCAAACCTTTATTCTGTTCGGCTAATGTTTTTACTTCTTCCTGGGCTATGGTAAGGGTCGTGTTCAGATTTTTATTCTGTTCGCTAAGCTGAATGTTTTCAGTATTAAGCGAATCTATTTTTGCCACATAGTTTTGGTTGAGCATGCGCAAATTCTCAAGTTCCTGCTTGGCACGCTTTAGTTGTGTGGCGTCACCACTGTTTATTAATCGCTGTATTTCACTGATTTTTTCATTTATGACCTCTTCTTTTTGCTGCAGTTGTGCTTGCAGGTTGGTATTATCCTGACTTATTTTCTCATATTCTATTTTTAGGCGCGTTAGTTCTGCTCCCAGCTGATCTTTCTGACCAATGGTTTCGTCCAGATTTTGCTGTACAATCTCCAGGTCTTTTTTCTTATCAAAAAATTGCCATAGCAACAATCCGTTGCAAGCCAATAATATGGTAAGAATTATGATGAATGCCGTACGCTTGGGATTGCCCCTGCTTTCGTACTCCTGGTCATCAAAATCATCGTCTTTTACTGCCATAGTTAATTGTTGGTAGTTTAGTAAAGGGATACAGAATGAATAATATCAAATTTTGTGCAAGAGCCTACTTTTTTTTAAGTAATCTTGCATTTGCTGTTTATTTCTTTCCCCGTAATTACCGTTTTATTATTTAGAATAGTCCTTAGCAAATGGATTCTTTAAGAAGAATCAGATACAAACACATGCAACGATAGAAATAATATTTTTACCTTTTTGCAAAATATGGCTGAGGTAAAATTAAACGAAGTATAGAGTTATTAACAATGGGTGAATAACTTGTCGGTCTTTTGAAAATATCAATTCGCTTATGAAAAAACACTATTGGATACCAATTTTTGTACTTGCCATAATAGTTATTAACAGGTGCGCTGTCTCAAAAAAGGGGCTTACTTCGGGCAAGCATATTATAGGAATAGAAACCCGTTTTGGGGTTATGGAAGTTCGTTTATATGATGCTACACCCATCCATCGCGACAATTTTCTAAAACTTGCAAGTCAGGGCTATTATGATAGCACCACATTTTTCAGGGTAATTAATCAATTTATGATGCAAGGAGGCAGCAGCGATAGTCGCAATGCCCATCCCGATAGCGCCTGTGGCGAGCACGATACGTTAACCTATACCATAGCAGCCGAGCTAATACCCGGCCTGTATCACAAGAAAGGGGTGTTGGCGCAAGCCCGCGAAGACAACCCCGAAAAACGATCGCATGGTGGTGAGTTTTATATCGTGCAGGGAAAAATTTTTCTCCCCGATTCGCTCGAAGCCTATGCCAAAAGAAGAAAGTTCACTTTGAATGATGCCCAGCGTAAAATATATACCACCGTTGGAGGTACTCCGCATCTGGATGGAAATTATACGGTGTATGGAGAAGTAATTAAAGGCATTGAAATAATTGATAGTATATGCTCCCAAAAAACAACCAAGGCATTAAACGATCGTCCATTACAAGATGTTCCAATGCGGGTATGGGTGATTAAGTAATTAGCATTCTTAAGTTCGTGTTTGCAATTTATTCCGTGTAAGATAATTCCTGAACCTCAACTTCTGTAAGCGCACTTACCAAGATAAAATAAAAAGCCAGCGTTTGTAAAGAAACAAACGAGTAGGTAGTCGTTTGCAAATAGTAATATTTTATTTTTAAAATCACAGACAAACGAAAAAGTCAGATAACGATTACTATATATGTTTTGATATGTTTTTACAGCTAAACATTTTTCATTCACTATAATTGATAATAGTGAGGATTCATATGAACAGTAAGTTTAAAGATGAATTAATTGTAAAAAAATAGGTTGTTTGTTGTTGTGCTTATTTCTAACAAAAGCATGATCGGATTAACCACTATTAATTCCTATTAATTTACTTACCAATCAGCAGAGGCATCTCTCATAAAAAAAACACCGAAACCAAAGTTCCGGTGCTCCGTGTAATCGCTTAATAATTATCTTAAATTTTATTACTTCACTACAAACCTTCCATGGCGGCTGCCATCTGCGTTTTTCAATTGAATGGTGTATGTGCCGCTAATAGCTATAGAGGGCAGCGTGTAACTATTTATTCCATTTGTCAATTGTATGGATGTTGAATAAATGGTTTTTCCTGCAGCATCAATTATGGTAAGCCTAGCATCTTCTATTTTGTTATTGGTAAATTGAATGTGTGCTACCTCTGTGGTTGGATTTGGCAGTATTGCTATTCCATCCTGTGTAGTTTCAAATTGGTTAAGCCCGAGTGGAACCACCAATAGTATGTTTGTATTATTCGTAATAATAGGCGCATTAAAATCAAAATAAATATCAGCATTGTCTTGCAGCAAAGTGCCGGCAGCTAAGTTTGGCAAGGCCGCCACTTTGAATAATATGTTTCCATGACTAAGGGGCTCATTGGAAGTACTATCGGGCAACCAAATATTTGGAAACTGGTAAATAACCTCGTGGCCATTGCGTGTAACGGTACATGTATGCGATGACGAAACAAACTGATACGTGGCAGCATCTAAATCACTATCCAATGAATCTATAACAACAATATTGATTGCTTCGGCTGTGCCTGTATTCTGAAAATTGATACAATATTTTATTTGCTGATCAGCATTCCAACTTGATACCAGTTGAAATGACGGGTCACTTGCATTTGTTTTTAATACTAACTTATTATTAGGGTCGTACGAGTTAACTACTGTTTGCGAAAGCGAATCATCATTATTGCTGAGGTCAACATCAGTACCACTAACGGGTACAACATGCACGCTGTTTACCAGAACGTTTCCTGCTGAAACATTGGTAGGGACATAAAAGATAATTGTAAAGGATTCTGATTGCATGGGGTTCAGCGTGCCTGCGTTCCATGTGATTTCTTTTAATACGCCATTGTGAGCTGATTGTGTAGGTGTGGCGCTTATAAAATTTATTTTGCTATCGTAATTAAAGGTAAGGTCGTAACTTACTGGAGTAAAATTAATATTTGTAACTGTTACATATTGATAATAATGAAAGCCTGGACGTGGCAGCGGGCCAGAAGATAAATCCACTTGTAAATCAATTGTGCCTGCAGGAGGGGCAAAGCCAAAATCATTATTACCATAACTGCCCGCAACAAGAGCGGATACCGCATAAGTAGCGGGTGTTGTTAATGCATAGCCGTTGTATTGTGGTAGCGTTACATAACTTACATTGTAGTTTCCAAAAGGCACAAAAGCATCATATGTTCCTGCAGCGTTTGTGTAATAAGTTTTGTTATTGATATTCACCGGATTGGAAGGAATCAAAAAGTCACCTCCATTATACACCCCATCAGCATTTATATCCCCAAATACTTGCCCAATTATATGCACGCAGTTTACCATCAAAGCAATGTTAAATCCACAAAGCGTATCGCCATCGTTAATGGTTATGGTATCAGAAATGCTGTTAGGACCAGCTGGGAATGTTACTGTATACATAGAATCAATCCATGTGTAGGAATAATAAGTGCCTGCATTTACTAAAAAGGAATAGTATCCGTTTACATTTGTATATACAAATCCTTGGCCTCCATTACCGTATAAAGAAACACTTTGATTGGCCAACCCTTGTTCATTATTATCCATAATTCCGTTTCCATTGGTATCGATAAAAATATAACCACAGATAATGGATGTTTTAAGCACAAAATTAATGGTTTCACATTTTGTATCACACAAGATACCATTATCGTAGGAGTTACAACATATAGTATACGTGCCACTTGCGGCATAGGGATGCGAAAAGTTTAGCGAGTCACTATAATAAGTGCCATCTCCCATATCCCAATAAACACTATCGGCACCTGTTGATGCATAAATCTGAATGTCATTTGAGTTAGGCTTTGGGTAATGCGAAAAAAATATTGCGCAACCGTTTAAAGGATAAGCAGCTGAAATAGATCCTGAGCATCCATTTGCATCTGTAACCGTTACGGTATATACACCCGGTGAAAGATTAGTTATGGGATTACTCGTACCCGCATTAGTCCAAATATACATGTAGGGAGCAGAGCCGCCTGTAACATTAGCTATCAAACCATTTTGTAGGGTATCCTCTTGAATAATAATATTTAATTGACATTGTGGAACCTGAATGGTTAAGCATATGGAATCGGTGCATCCACTTCCTGTAATTATAGAATAACATACGGTGTAAGTACCCTGTGTTGAATAATTGTAAAAGGGATTGGGCTGCGTGCTTGTATCGGTAGTTGAGCCGGGGTCGCCAAAATTCCAAAAACTGGATATAATAGAATCGTTTTGTGAAATAAAGGATGAATCGCTAAACGCAACAAAAGTCCCTTGTTGCGTGATGTACTGAAATGCAGCAGCGCAGGGCGACTGAGCATTCGTGTTTTTTATTAATGTCAAAAGCGTAAGGCACAAAAGTGCTAAGAATTTTTTCGTTTTCATTGTTTTATATTTTTGGTTTGTATTAAATACCTTTTAACCATAATACGTTTGTGATGAGGGAATTGTTAGCCAAGTTTCCAGATTTTATTTTATCACTAAACCAATTAGAGCAAAATAATTTAGCTACTTAATCATTCAAAATAAACACCCTGCTTGTAACATTTTTCGCATAGCTGTTGAGTTGTATAAAGTATATGCCAGTGGATAATCCCGTTATGTTAATTGAATTATCTCCTTCAATCAACTTTTGGCTAGTAACAAAAAGCGCTCTTCCTCTGTCATCGTATATGGTTAGGGTTACAAGCTCACTTTTGTTCCATTTAATAACCAGGTTGTCATTTACATTATTGAAATAAAATGGGGTTTCATCAAACTCATTATCTTGCAATGAGCGAATGGCACTGTAAGAAGAATTGCCATTAACATCCACTTGTTTTATTCGGTAGTACAAAGTTTGGTTGGAATTGTAGAAGACACCGAAGTCATAATATTGATAATTAATTATTCCTATTCCGTTTTGTGCAATCACATTTCCTATGACAATAAAGGCTTTTCCATCGGCACTTCGCTCAATGGTGTAATACAGACAATTTTCCTGATTAGTTACGCTCCATTTGAGAATGGCATCCTTATTTATTTTTTTTGCAGTAAAGTCAAGCCACTGTACCGGCAGGGGTGTAGTACTCGCAATAGAGAAGGTATCAGTTACAGTAATTCCGGTTTGTGTAACGGTATAAGGATTACTTCCTAAGGCATTGGCACCATAAGGGCCTAGGTTAGTATACATGCCGTTTTGCTGATTCATCATGGAACAAAAAAGGCGGTTAAATCCTGGAAGTTCATCCGTAGATTCATATTGCAATGTTAGCGATACTGATGCATTGGTACTTTTTTCTATCAACCAGGTGCGGTTTACATAATCTGTAGTAATGGCAGGGCCGCTTGTGCCGTTAGTATATGCTGCTCCTATTACCCTTACTTTGACGCTGTCGCTTGTGCTTGCATTTATCCATGCCGGACGAAAACTTGTATTGCTGTGGCCAATAGGAAACATCACGTTTCCGGTTTTACCTCCGGGACCCAAATCCTTTTGCACCAGATATCCCGTGCCATTCGTAACAAAGTAAGAATTCAAATTAGTATAGCTGATAAATGCTGCAGCATTTTCAGTAACCCAATTATTATTGTTTAGATAGATATGTCCAAGCGCAAGGTCAAGAGTATTGTACTGCGATATTTTTCCGGTAACAAGATTTACACCCCAAAAATTTTCGATGCGTGCATAGTCAAAAGTGAGATCGTTGTTATACGAGTATAGTTGCTGTTGTACACTTCCGCGAAACCATACTTGCCGTTGTCGGGGTCCAAATCCCCGATAAGTTTTTCCATTGAAGCCAAGCACGTTGCTGCTGTCTTTAAAATTTCCATATAATTGTATATCACCACCTGCAACCGAACTCATCTCGAGCAGGCACGAATCAGTTGGGCCATAATCAAACAAATCAATATTGCCATAAACAATCATGGGCTTGTTGGTATAGTCCATATCCAATCGGCCTTGGCGCATTACCAAAATATTGTTCATGCTTGTGTTGCCATAGTTGGTGCCGGCAATAGGACCATAATAAACCGCCCCGGCATTTACTACAATGGTCCCTGCAATGAACCAATCGCCACCGGTAGTGTTGCTACGCACAATAGTATCCCCTAGCGTGTTCATAGTAAAATCCCACACGTTAATAAAACCAAAATTAGTAATAGCAGAAGAAGCGCCTTTAATGTAGGTATAGCTATTGCGCGAAAAAGGAGGAACCGAAGCACCATTGGTAGTGCTGCCAACATTAAAGTAACGCACAAGGTTAGGAGTTGAACCCGGAGCATAACTGCCCGAAGGATTTTCTTGTGGCATTTGTGCGTACATGCCGCCACATGCACCACCGCATGTGTAAGCAAGGTAACCATTCATGTTGAAGGCTGGTGGTATGCCACCACCTCCGGTAAGGTTTGCCCAGGATACCCGCAGTTCTCGCCTATCATCGCTTCCTGCACCATTGCCGTTATCGTTCGATGAATAGCTGCCATCGGCATAATCATCGGCTGTGCCACTGAGGCCACCATTACCTGCGCTTATCAATGTCCACGCACCAGTGCCATTGGCGCGATGTAATGCTCGCCAATTGTTTTTAAAGTAAATTACTGCATCGGCCCGGAAGGGTAAATTTGGAGTAAGGTTATCATAGCCGGGAAGCCCGTTGAGATTGCCATTTGCATTAGTACCACCATTAACAGGCACAATGGGATTAAGATCGATAGATACAATTCCTGCTTCGGCTTCGTTGGCATTTTGAATGCTGATGTACAGGTAGTTGGCATCCCAGGTTACATACCACCATGCTAATCCGCTAGGGTAGGCATTTACATTGCCTGTACCATACTCGTTAGCATCAATAGTTGAATTAATGATAGCAGTATTATACTGAGCAGAAACGTTTCCACTCAACAGAAGAAATGAAATAAAAATTAATCTTCTAAAAATTGCCATCTTATTTTCAGTATCGAAATATACCTAAAAAATCAAGTGGCTAAGGTAAAATAAAATTCTTGCTTATTTTAAGTATTAAACTGCACATCATAAATATTTTGCAAGCACTTTATGTGAATAAATATGGCCTTGGACAAGCGAAACAGCCTTTGCGAAATATTTTTCTTGATGCAGAGTTCCCTTATGCTAAAGAAGCACTTGGAAAGTTACACAGTGAAGACGAAATTATTTTTTAGAAAATAAGTTTATCTGTTTCCCTGCACAAATGGGTTATTCATTTTCTCATAACCAATGGTAGTTTCTTCCATGTGGCCGGCATATACAGTTACATCCTCGGGCAAGGAGTATATTCTTGTTTTAATAGAATGTTCTAATTGCGCATAATTTCCTCCTGGCAAATCGGTGCGGCCTATACTTTCGCGAAACAATACATCGCCACCAAACAAAATTTTATGCTGCTCGCTGTAAAAACAAATGCTGGCAGGGCTGTGTCCCGGTGCCAGTATACATTGGTAAGTGGTGTCGCCCACTTTCACAGTTTCGTAATCTTGAATAAAAACGGTAGGAGATGTTGCAATATGAAAATCATGAACACCCCACATAGGTGCATATAATGGCACCGCATTTAGTTGTTCAAGTTCATCACGGTGCATAAATCCTTGTAGTTTATATTTTTCCTGCAAATAGTTTAATCCCAATACATGATCAATATGGCAATGCGTTAGCAGAATGTTACTAACCGTTAACTTATTATCTTCAATATATTTACTCAACTCCATGCATTCTTCTTTTGAATGGCACCCGGCATCTATCAGCGCACATTGTTTAGTTTGGTCATAAGCGATGTATGTGTTTTGAGAAAAAAGATTGAAGGTGAATTTTTTGATGGTGAGCATACTGGTCTTTACTTGATAATTTTTTGTCAAAGGTACAACCAATTATTCATGACCTACAAAAAGTTTTGTTTCTGGTTGTTTGGTCGTGTCAAACGTTAAGCTTGAGCAACTATATTTTTTTAGAAAATATAAAGTAAGTTCAGTAATACCTTATCTACAAATGTTTCGAAACAGAAAGTATTCATGATTTTGGTAGAAAACATTTTTCGAAAGGCGACCAATGTTCCCTGTAAATAGAAAACCCTGCAAAATATTTTGCAGGGCTCATTTGATGGCGTTAATTCAAAGGTAAATTAGTTGACTAATATTTTTCCATTGAAAGAATAATTATTCGAATAGCAGCGAACAATGTACATACCATTGGTAAGACTATTCAAATCCAATACGGTTGAATTTTCGTTCGTGGTTTTTTGCATTGCAATTCGACCATTCATATCTATAATATCAATAGTTACAGTTTCGGAGTTATTCAAAATATTTATCATAAAAACATTGTGCGATACATTTAGTATTTCTGTGTTTTCACTTTCAATAAGCTCATCATTTGACTGACGAGGTGTTAACGTAGTAAAAGTTTTTATGGTAGTGAATGGAGAAAAAACATTTGGGCCGCTGGCACACTTCGACCGTACTTTCCATTGATATTTTGTTGAACTACTTAAACCGGAGAGCACAACATCGCTAAAAGGAATATTAGCAAAACCCCAAACAGTTGTACCAAAAACTCTATAGTAAATTTGATATTGGGTAGTACACAAGGTGGCATCATTCCACTCAAGGTAAGCATCGGTTGCGGTTACATTCACTGCAACGAGATTACTTGGCGCTTTGCACGCAACTGCAAATGGAGTATTAGTAGCAATTGCAGTATAAGGGGTGTTGCTGCTTTTTATTCGTATTTTATAATTTGTGCCTTTGGCTGTTTTAGGTATTACGCAAGGAATAGTTGTTGCCAATAAATTACTTGTTAAAGAACCTATTAAAGTTTCTGTGGTAAAACTCCCTGACGAATCAGATAAATAAGCACGGTAAATATTTCCATTGGTTACTGTCCCGTTTACATTGCAAATCACATCTATGTTCAAGCTGGGGCACACCGTTCCGGTAAAATTAATGCTTGCATATATTACAACAGGTGGAGGATCGGGTGTTGTTTTTGCAATAGCAAAATCAGATAGGCCCAACGGTGCAGTAATATCACCATCGATAGATGATGAGCGCCCTCCTACAAAGTATCCAAAGTTGTTAGCATACAAACAGGTGTATCCATCATCATTATTAGCTCCGCCTATACATTTATTCCAGGCAATAGCACCCATTGTATCGGTTTTTAGTAACCACATATCATTGGAAAGTGTAGAGTGGTTGCCCGATACATCACCATTGTTGCTGGTAGTTGATCCACTCATAATAAAATTATCACCGTTATTAGCATTATAGCCGGCATATTCTAAATCATATAAAGTTTCGTTCCCTGTACCACCGAATAATTTTGAATAAGTTGGTGTACTGTTGCCAATTCTTATTAGAGAAATAAAACCATCGCGACCACCGTGATTGCCGGTAAAATCTCCATCATTAGAAAAGGTGCCACCTATTAAATAAATATCATTATAACTGGTTACAACACCAAAGGCCTCATCTGTTGAGGTGCCTCCTATAGCTTTTTGCCATAATAAATTTCCGGTATCGTCTACACGTATTACCCATGCATCTTTGCTGCCATGATTGCCGGTTACATTACCATCATTGGAACTGGTCCAACCTGCTACAACAATTATTTTTTCATTTGAATCAGTTAATTTAAAACTTACTTCCTGCGCTTCGTCATCGAACGAGCCCCCATACGATTTTTGCCAATTTAGATTTAGGTTCTGATCTATTTTCAAAATCCAAAAATCGCGACCTCCATTATTTACAGTCACATCACCATTTGATGAGGCACAATAGCCAGCTATCATAATAGTAGCAGTGTTTTCGAAATCGATGCTATTGCCTCGGTCAGACAGCGTGCCACCAAAACATTTCTGTTGTAAAAATACTCCGCTCGAACTTAGCTTTACAACCCACAAATCATTGCTGCCATGATTGCCGGTTACATCACCATCATTAGAGCTTGTGTAACCTGTTAAAAATATATTTCCGTTTGCAGGATTTATTGATACACTATAAAAACGATCGTCAAGGGTACCGCCAAATATTTTTTTCCATACCACGGTGCCGGTCGATGAAAGTTTTACTATCCAAGCATCGTTACTTCCATGATTTCCGGTAACCATAACATCATTCGATGTCGTGTAGCCACATGCCAGTATTGCGCCATTGCTGAGTTCTACCATGTCAGTACATACATCATCTTTGGTACCACCAAGGTTTTTCATAAATGCTACATTTGGCTGTGCAAATGTGTAACTGCTCACTAATACCATTAGTTGCAGCAATAGTAACTTCAATCTTTTCATAAACGTTTTTATTAAATTGTTCATTTTTTGTCAGCGCTAAATTAGACTTTTTGCATATATACTTTCGCAACTTATTTTAAAAAATAATCATTCTTATTGAAGCGGGTACAACTCAGTTAATGATGCACTGAAAAATATTTTAGATGCGTAATTCAAAGCTAAACACACATTATTGTTTTTAGACTACTACATGATTTTCGAAGCACTGTAAATTTAGAATTGGTTGGATCGTAATTTTGTTAAAGCATACTGCAAGTCATTGCAGATGATGAATCATGTAAAAGGCAAATATTATTTTTAAGCAAGACGAAAAATAATTGCTGTTATCAACGTTAGAAAACAGGGGATTAAAAATCAGTTGCAACTCTTTTGCTAAACTGTGCTAATAACATGGCATCGGTCAATACGATAGCCGTAAGTGCCTCTACAATAGCTGGAGCACGCAGGGCCACACATAAATCATGGCGGCCATCAAGGCTAAAACTTTCTAACTGTTGTGTTTGCATGTTCATGCTCGTTTGTTCTTTGGGAGTAGATGAGGCAGGCTTAAAAGCAAGACGAAATACAATATCGTTACCATTGGTAATACCACCGGTAATACCACCGGCATGATTGGTTTTTGTTTTCCCATCTGACGAAATGATGGCATCATTATGTTTGCTGCCGCGCATACGCGCGGCAGCAAAGCCTGCACCAAATTCAACTCCTTTTACAGCAGGTATGCTAAACATGGCATGTGACAATACGCTTTCAATCGAATCAAAAAAGGGCTCGCCTAGTCCAACAGGTACATTGGTCACGTTGCATTCAACAAGTGCGCCTACCGAATCATTTTCAGCAACAGCTTTTTTAATTCCCGTTTCAATATCATTTTCGCCATCCACTTCGGTAACGTGTACAGACACCGTTACAGGGGCTATTATTTTTTTTGCTAAAACTCCGGCCGCTACTATGCCTACGGTTAATCGTGCCGAAAAATGTCCACTTCCGCGGTAATCTTGATGTCCACCAAATTTTTGCTCTGCTACAAAATCGGCATGGCCAGGCCGTGGAATGGCACGTTGCTTTTCATAAACGCTGCTATCAATGTTATTGTTTTCAAAAATAATGGTGAGCGGAGCTCCGGTTGTTTTGTCGTTGAATACACCGGAAATAATTTTTGGAATATCACTTTCCTTTCGTGGAGTGGTTCCCTGCATATTGCCGCCCTGCCTGCGTTGCAGGTCAGCTATCATATCCTCGGTTGTAAAGGGAATTCCGGCCGGCACACCATCAACTGTGATGCCTGCGCATGCACCGTGCGATTCGCCAAATACCGAAACTCTAAACAGTTGCCCGAATGTATTCATGCAACAAAAGTAAATTATTTTAATGGTAGAAATCTAATAAATATTTTACACCAGAATCAGGTTGTTTTCTGAAACTTTTTTTATTTCTAAAAAGATAGGCATTTAGAAAGTATAGAGACACCGTTTCAACCAAACGCTCTGAGGAGCGAAAATTACTTGGTTACTACGTTTAATATTTTTTCATACGATTCATCAACGGGCTCCCAAAGTTCAATTTTATTGTTTTCAGGATCAAGAATATGCACAAACTTTCCATATTCAAAACTTTTAATTTCATCACAAATGGTTACACCTTCATTGCGCAATGCTTGCACCAGCGCTTCCAGATTTTCAACCCGGTAGTTAATCATAAATTCTTTTTTCGAAGGCTCCATGTACGTGCTGTATTTATTAAATGGGCTCCAGGCTGTATAGCCTTTGGTTTCAGGCTGATCACTATGCCGCCATTCAAACGATGTACCATAAGCATCGCAATTAATGCCAAGGTGATTCGAATACCATTCTTTAATTTTTTCAGGGTCGTCACATTTAAAAAAGATGCCTCCTATGCCGGTTACTCGTTTCATATTATTTTTTTATTTACAGCAATCATACATATTATTTTGTCGCGCTTTATCTAAAATCATTGTTGCTTCGCCAGGTACAATCATTTGATCGGGTTGTAGTTGTTGCCCGTTGCAGTATTGCCGTTGCAATTCCATCAGGCGCTGTTTACGTAGAGCTGCTTCGGGATAAAAAAAAATTCCACCCAACATGCGTATGCCAATGCAGCCTATAAGAATAATTTTAAAATTCCTTTTAAATAATAATGGATACAAATGCTGATAGCACATCAATGTAGTTGCTATAATTAGGGCAGAATAAAACATATATCTGTTAGAAAAAGCCTGGGCCAATCCCATGTTCGATCGGAACAAGGCAGCAATAAATGCACTGCCCCATAAAAACAGAAGCAAGTAAAACAATGGCGTATATAGCCACGCTTTTTTATATAGTAAATGAATGCATGCAGCTAAAAGAATGCTGCCGGCAATAGCCGGCAGCCAATACTGATACATAAACTGAAAGGAAGATCCAGCAAAAACAACCGCATACGAAAAGAAGCCCGAAAGTGTAGGTAACGAAAAATTTTGTGTAGGCCAGTATGAATATTGGAATAAATAAGCAACAACAAGGACTGCGCATAAAAGAAAAGTTGTTGCCGCACGCACATATTTTTTATTTAATAAAAAAAATAAAATTAATAATGGAAACAGGAGAATACCATTACCAAATGATAACAAACATGCCGCACCAGCAACTAATGATAATACAAAGTGAATGGTTTTATTTTTTGTTGCGAACAAGATGGCCATCGTTGCAAACAAGACACAAAACAAGTAATTGGCTGTGGATGCCCACAGGTAGGTATCGTAACTCGAAATAGTAAAAACTAAAATTGCAAAAATTGCCAACCATGCCAAACTGCGATCAACCAAAAAATACATAACCGGAATAATAGCCATGAATAGAACATTAACCAGGATAGTATATGTTGCAAAATTGAGACTACTGCTTAGATGATAATAACTTAAAAACAGGAAACGATTTAATACCGGGCGGGTTTCGTTATATGTTCCTGATAGCAGGTTTAAGCGATTCTCGGTAGTTGCATTTCTAATAAAATCAACGGCAAAACTTAACAACATTCCATAATCATCGGTAAGTGGAAAATCTACTGCATTCACCATGACCCAAATAAGATGGTGGCCAATAACAACTGCAATTGCCCACCACAAGTTTTTGCTGAGTCTATATCCGAATAGAAATATAGCACCGGCAATAAGAAAACTACCACAGTATATGATGCTGTGTTGCCAAAAGTTTTCGCTAATGCTGCACGCAAACAACGAGTTAACCATTGCAATTATCTCCCTGGCGGCAAACATGGCTATCAAACCAAACACCAAAAGGGTAAGCCATTGCCAATTTTTATTTTTTATTTCGTAACCAAACATAGTAAGTAATGCAGCTAATATACACACTAATATTTAGAGCCTGTTTAAGAATTATAAGTTGAATTTACTAGGAGCGAATATTGCGATTAGCAAGTCATGTTTTGCAGACAATAGCAGCACACAACGGCATAAAACATAATGATGATAAATGACGATTGCTTTTTTACCTCAAAGCAGTTACATGCAAAGAACACAAAGTGCATAGTCTTGATTTCTTCCGTATTAACTTTGTGTATTTTGCGAAAAACTCAGCGCTCTTTGCGGTTAAACTATTTTCGCTTTGCTGTTAATCTCATCTTTATACATAGTCAGCTAACATTAGCACTCAATAGTAAAATGAGATTAAAAGAGATCTTAGATTTATTTTTTCCCCATGCAGATTTTCAATGAAAACAGTAACGCTCCTTCAGCGATTTACCATTTGTGATCTTCTTGCGCCCAATTTTTTTTTGCCTTTTTGAGATAAGTTGCGGTTACAGACAACCTGTGGCTCTATTGCTTTATGACTATCGGTTTAAGCGTTCATCATTTTTGAATCACCAAATTTGAGAAAGAAATTTTTTCTGAAATAGAAACTGTTAGTGCCGCTTCAGGTTGGGTTTTTTTTCTCCTGCATTAATACTTGCATTCAACATATTTTCTTTTGGAGGAATGGGACATGCAAATCCATCGCTATAAGCACAATAGGGATTGTAAGCTTTATTAAAATCAATAATCAGCATTTCCTCGGCCAACTCTTCAATAGTAAAATCAATATAGCGACCTACTTCATAGGTTTCATTTCCATTGGTCAAATCATTAAATGGTAGAAATAAATAATTCTCAAGTCCCTGTTTTATTTTAAGAGCCGGACTTTGGTAAATGGTCAACTGACAGGCTATGGTATCAATAAAAAATTCAGCAAGGGCATATTTGGTATACGTTTTTAAAACTCCCGTAACAGTAGTAAAGTAGATGGTATCTGTATTGTCAAGTAGCAAAATCTCAGCATAAATCTTAAAATTTTCATCTGGAAGAAAAAATCGCAAAGCTGCGGCCTGTTCAGGTTTTATCGGTTGTCGAGGTTCGGTAAGTAAGTCGTTCAGATATTTTTTGCGAAACAATTCTACTTCCTCTTCATAGGCCGACTGAGCACACATTGCCTTACTCATCAATGTGCCAACAAGAAATAATATAATTAACTTATTCATAAGTTAGAAGAAGATTCAAAGTTAATATTATTATGTGGATATGATTGCTATAATTAAATAGTTGTAACTTTAGTTAAGCATAATTGAACCTAGTAACGTTGCAGTGGTTTAGTCAAGTTTTAGTACCGCAAGAAATGCTTGCTGAGGAATTTCGACACTACCTACCTGACGCATCCGTTTCTTACCCTCTTTTTGCTTTTCGAGTAACTTGCGTTTACGCGAAATATCTCCACCATAACACTTTGCAGTAACATCCTTGCGCAAAGCTTTTACGGTTTCGCGAGCAATAATTTTGGCACCAATAGAGGCTTGTATGGCAATTTCAAATTGCTGGCGTGTGATTAACTCTTTAAGTTTTTCGCATATTTTTTTGCCAAAGTTGAAAGCATTGTCACGATGTATAAGTGCTGACAAGGCATCTACCGGCTCGCCATTTAAGCGTATGTCTAATCGCACTAATTCGGATGTTTGATATCCAATAGGATGATAGTCGAAAGAGGCATATCCTTTTGAAATGGTTTTTAATTTATCATAAAAATCAAATACAATTTCAGCTAATGGCATATTGAATATTAACTCCACACGGTCGGTGGTGAGGTAGGTTTGATTAATAATCTGACCACGCTTATTGATGCATAGGCTCATAATTGAACCAGTAAATTCTGATTTGGTAATGATTGTAGCCTTAATAAACGGTTCTTCAATGTGATCAAGTTTGGCTGGGTCGGGCATATCCGAAGGATTATTTACTACAAACGATTCGCCATTGGTAAGAAACGCATTGTATGACACGTTTGGCACTGTAGTTATTACAGTCATATTAAACTCGCGCTCGAGTCGCTCCTGAATAATCTCCATGTGCAACATACCCAAAAATCCGCAACGAAACCCAAATCCCAAGGCCGCACTTGACTCAGGTTCAAATACGAGCGATGCATCGTTCAATTGGAGTTTTTCCATCGAATTGCGCAACTCTTCGTAATCATCGGTATCAACCGGATATATACCCGCAAATACCATAGGTTTAACATCCTCAAATCCGCTGATTGCTTCCTTGCACGGGTTCTCTATCGTTGTCAGGGTATCGCCCACTTTTACTTCTTTGGCTTCTTTAATTCCGCTGATTATATACCCCACATCACCTGCCCTAACAACATCACGGGGTTCTTTTTCTAAACGTAAAATACCTATTTCATCGGCAATATACTCTTTGCGGGTTGCAAAGAATTTTACCCGGTCACCCTTTTTTATCTGTCCATCCATCACACGGTAATAGGCAATTATTCCTCGAAATGAGTTAAATACCGAATCGAAGATTAAGGCTTTTAAAGGTGCTGTGGGATTGCCTTTTGGTGCTGAAATTCGTTTAATGATTGCTTCCAGAATTTCGAATACGCCAAGTCCTGTTTTTCCACTGGCAGGAATAATTTCTTCGCGCTTGCAACCTAATAAATCTACTATTTGGTCCTTAACTTCTTCTGGGTTGGCACTCTCTAAGTCGATTTTATTAAGAATGGGAATTATTTCCAAATCGTGCTCCAGTGCTAAGTATAAATTAGAAATGGTTTGAGCCTGAATTCCTTGAGCCGCATCTACAATGAGCAAGGCGCCTTCGCAGGCAGCAATGCTTCGCGATACTTCGTAGCTAAAATCTACGTGACCGGGCGTGTCTATCAGGTTTAAAACATATTTGGTGCCTTCAAAGGTATAGTCCATTTGAATAGCGTGACTTTTAATGGTAATGCCACGTTCTCGTTCCAGGTCCATATCGTCTAATACCTGAGCCTGTAACTGTCGCTTGTCAATCGTTTTAGTATATTCAAGTAGACGGTCGGCAAGGGTACTCTTACCATGATCAATATGCGCTATGATGCAAAAATTTCGAATTTGTTCCATTGAGGGCGCGAAGATAATATTATAAGCCAAAGAATGGGCGATGTTATAGTACATAAGTTTAGTTGCCCTCCGGGCTTAAACTCAACTGCAACATGAATTTCTTGTTGTTCGCTCTAGTTATTAAAAAACAGTGCAGGGTAAGTTGCCAGATTGCTCTGAAATACTGACCTATTGCTATACGATAAAGATGCAAATAATTGGAGGCGGGGTCTATTGACTTGTCATATTTCTAATTCCATTGTCAATGAACTAGGAATTAACATTATTTAGCTTGTTCAACCAAATATTATCTGCTACATTCGCGCTCCTAAAAATTTTAAACAAATAAATCAATGATGAAAAAGTTACTCTTATGTTTGATGGCAGTTGCTATCGTTAAGTTTTCGCATGCTCAGTTAAATGGTACGTGGAGCGCCACCTATCCGTTTACAATGACAACCGCACAAGGGGTTCCATGGTATTGTTCTGCTACCAGTGCTAGCTCAGTTTGGATTTGTGCAAATAGCGGCAATGAGTTTATGCACACCCAGGATATGGGCCTTACCTGGACCGTATCCAATGTATCAACCGGAGCTGGCTGGGGTTGGTCTTCGCTTGTTGGTTTAGATGAACTAACCGCATGGGCTACCTTTTATAACAGCGGCAGCGGCAGCAATGGCCGTGTTTACAAGACTTCCGATGGTGGACTTACCTGGACGCAGCAAACTGTTGGTTACACCTCTACTAGCTTCGCTAACTTCTCTTATTTCTGGAATGCTAATGAGGGAATCACTTCAGGCGACCCTAAAAATAATGAATATGAAATTTTTTCAACCATGGATGGTGGTACCACTTGGACCTTAGTGCCAGGTGCTAACATTGCCGATCCATTGTCTGGAGAATATGGCCTTACCGATTCTTATTGCGCCTCTGGTAATAGCATTTGGGCAGGTACTACTGGTGGCCGTATCTTATACTCACACGATAAAGGATTAAATTGGGGTGTGATGACTACCATGCAAGGGAATACCGATTATATTTCTCGTTTGGCATTTCGTGATTCTTTAAATGGAATGTATCTAGCCAATGATGCACAGGGAAATTATCTGGGTATTTACAAAACCAATGATGGCGGAGCTACCTGGACTATGGTTTCTGATGGCCAAACGGATATTGGTGGAATTTTCCAACCTTTATCTATTTCTTATGTTCCCGGCACTACGGGTTCTTACGTAGTTACTGCCGCATCCAATGGCGATATGGGTAGTGCTTATACCAATGATGAAGGTGTAAGTTGGACTAATATTGATTTGATGGCACGCACTTACGTTAACTTTATTTCTAAAGATAATGGATGGAGTGGAGTTATCGATCAGAATATTCAATCTAATGGTGCTGCTTCGTGGGCAGGTCTTATTGGGTTTAACGAAATTGATAACGCAACTAATGCTGCAGTTTTCCCTAATCCGGCTTTAGATGTTATTAATGTAATGATCCAAAAGAGCGAAAACGAAGAAGTTGCTATTGAAATTGTTGATATGTTAGGTAACTTAGTATACAGTACCAGTTATACTCCGGTTACGAATAACTTTGCTTACCAAATAAATGCTTCGACACTAGCACAAGGAACGTATATGGTAAAGGTTAAAACTAATAATGCTGAAACTTCGCACCGAATTGTAAAGTTATAATTCACCCGAGTTATCAGTTAATAAAGAGCCGCATTAGTTAATGCGGCTCTTTTTATGTCGACAAGTCAATGCATTGGTAGTGGCCCGAATCGCGCAGCCGGTAAACCAGGCTATCGGCAAAGGAGTTGTTCTTATAATGCGTTAGCAGGCTTTTTATTTCTTCTTTGGAGTTGAAAGTCGGCAACTCGTCAACTACAGCCATGCCATAGAACACATTGTTATCAACCATAATGCAGCTATGTACATCTTTATCATAATGCTTGCGAACTAAAACAAACGAATCGCATTTTTTCATCATGGCCTCCATGGCCTCATTTATTTTTTGGTTATGAAACTCAATATCGTCAGTGCAATAAACGCATGTATGAGTTTGCAAACTTTCTCCTTCAAGTATTCCGGCAAGCTTTGGACACAATTCATATTTTCGTTGCCAGTCGTTTAGCTGTTGCAGCAGCCCATTTACACTATATCCCTTTAAAATAGGTTTAATATTTTTTTTCTCGATATCAATGCCAATTCGTAAGCGTCCCTTATGATCGGTGTAATCATAGGCACCATAAATGCGTTGCAGATTTTTTTGCGATCGGTTTAACTCCGGCCACCACTTTTTTATTTCAACACTTTCCAATAGCATGGCCGTTATCTCGTCAGGCAATGCTTAGAAACTTATATGGAATATTTTTTTAATGTATTCTTGTTTTCGCAGGCCCGGAGAGTTATTACTAAAATGACTGGCAACCCGTTTTCGTAAATTTTTGGCTTTGCCTACATAAATTATTTTCCCTGCCTGATTGTGAAAATAATATACTCCAGGGCATAGTGGCAACGCTTCAAAGTCCTTCTTATCTATATTGGGAGGCAGGTATAATTCGGCCACGCTTTTTATAGTCTTGCTTATTTCGTTGTTGGCATCATGTGCATGGAGCATGCTGAACAGCGTGCACGTAGCATCAGCATCGCCACCGGCACGGTGCCGGTTTTCTATAGGAATATTTAATTGCTGACATAAATTACCCAAGCTATAGCTTGGATAACCCGGAAATATTTTACGACTTAAGCGAACCGTACAAAGTTTTTTGCAATTAAGCGTGTATCCACTTTGCAGTAAACTCTGCTTAATAAAACTGTAATCAAAATTTACGCTATGGGCTACAAAAATATTTCCACTAAGCATTTCAAAAATCTCATCGGCTACTTCATCAAAGGTTGGTGCATTATGCACCATCTCATCTGTAATGCCGGTATAACTTTGAATAAAAGGCGGAATAGGTTGTAACGGATTTATGAGCGTTTGATATGATGAGAGGATGCGAATACCATCGTGTAGGCGTATGGCAATTTCGGTTATGCTGTTTGCGGCAGCATGACCACCTGTGGTTTCGATATCTACAATAGCGTACACTCAGTTACAAAATAGATACGAAAATATAGGTCTTAAGAATAGCAGGCAAGCAATGCAAGAGAATATTTCAGGATTCTATTAACCCCAACTTGTTACATGCAATTTCAGCAGCACTTTGTTCGGCTCGCTTCTTACTGAAGTCGCTGGCCCTTGCAATTTCCTTATGATTAAACATAAGCCGAATGGTAAATTTTTTGGTCACCGGATCTTCTTTCACAGTTTCAAACTCCAGATGATGTTTTTCTTTTTGAATGAAATTTAAAATGCGGCTCTTGTAGTTGTTGTCGGTTTGCTCAACTTTTTCAAGGTCGAGATAAACGCCAACCAGTTTGTTAAGCACAAAAGTACGTGCCTTTGGATAGCCCTTATCTATATATATGGCTCCTATTACTGCTTCCAATGCATCTCCATACATGGATTTGGAGGTGCCCTCGTTTTCTTCCATAAACTGGTCAATGCCCATGCGTATGGCAAGTTTCTTAAGGCTTTCGCGGCTTACAATGCGTGAGCGCATTTCGGTAAGGAACCCTTCTTCGCGGTAAGGAAATTTTTTGAAAAGTAATTCGGCAATTACTGCTCCAAGTATGGCATCGCCAAGAAACTCGAGCCGTTCGTTATTCATTCTAAAACCCTGCTGATTTTCAATCGAAACAGAGCGATGCAAAAAGCAAGCTTATATACCGAAATATTTCCGGGGTAAAGCCGAGTATATTACTAAGTTGTGTAGCAAACTCATTATCTATTGTACTGCGTAATCCAAGTAGTCGTAACCAATTCACCGATGAAAAATTTTACCTGCAATTGTAAATAATTTTTTATTGAGTAAAATTTATTTACCCATGAATAATTAAACATCTATTCAAAACAATTGTTAAAAACAATTTAATGTGCATAATATGCAGGTCATATTCACTATTCGTTCAAGAATATTAAATACAACATGTCTATTTTTACCAATCAAATACTAACACTATCAAAGTTGAAAGCAATCGTAATCATTTTGAGTTTCTTTCTTTTGTGCACCGGTGTTTACGCTCAGCCACCAAAGAAAAAAACAACCACAAAAAAAGCGCAATCGGCCTTTTATAAAACTTCGCAGTTAGATAAAGTACTGGTTAAGCAATATATGGATAGCATTGGGATAAGAAACAGCGATATTGTCTTGCGGCAAGCATTATACGAAACAGGCTACTTTAAACATAAGGCGGGCATGCAGAAGAATAATATTTTTGGATTCAGACATTCGAAATCTTACATGCGCTTTAAGAGTTGGCGTGCCTGTGTAGATTATTACAAAAAGTGGCAAGACAAAAACTATCTTGATTCGACCGAAGATTATTATAAATTTTTAGAGAGAATAAAATATGCACGCTCCCCTGTGTATATTGCGCACCTCAAAAAAGTGAAGGTTTAGAGTGCGACTCCTTGATTCGGTTAAAAGAATTATTACACAACGTGAAAACGAACCCCTGCTCATAATTGGTGCAGCATTGGCGGCACTTAGCTATTTGTCATTTACCGGACTCACCTTTCAGGTAGGCAAACCCATCGACCTATTTGCCGACATTCGCTATCAGGATCATTCCCTGGAAGACAGCATTGCATTTTTTAAAAAAAACGCAGGCATAAAAAAGCATCAACGCGATTCAATGAATAAGGTATTAGCTGCAGATGTCGACACCTCTTTGTTCAACTATTTTTCTGCATTGAATCAACTACCCAAACAGAAAAGAAAAATTCGTATTGCCTGGATGGGGGATAGTATGATTGAAGGCGATTTGGTTACCAATGATTTTCGCAAACTGTTGCAAAAAAAATATGGCGGCAATGGCGTAGGCTTTGTTGGTATAACCTCGCCCACTGCCAAATTCAGAGGGTCAGTTAATCATACATATAGCGGATGGACTACGTATCATTTTAGAGACAAGCCACCCAAAGCGGTTCACTTGGGTATAGCAGGATATACTTTTTTGGGCGACAAAACAGCAGTTGCACGGTATAAAGTCAGCAAAGAATATGATTTGTTTGGCGATGCCACCCTGCTATATGGAAAAACAGATGGAGGAACCATAACCATACAAGCCGACACCAATAAGCAAACGCTATATTTAGATAGCACCGATGTGTTTGGCACCGCCACTACTTTTGGACAAGGTAACGCCAGCAGTATTTCTATTTTTGATGCAGACAAACAAGTGCCTCTATACGGGGTATTGTTAGATAGAGGCCCGGGCATTTATGTTGACAATTTCTCGTTTCGTGGCAATAGCGGAATCACCTTAAGCGATATTGACCAATCGTTGCTTTACCAAGCGGGGCAGCAACTCAATTACAAATTGATTATAATGAGCTATGGCTTGAACGTGGTTGGGCATAACATAAAAAAATATGATTGGTACGAACGTGGTTTTATAAAAACGCTTGCCCATATTCGAAAAGCATTTCCCGAAGCATCCATTTTGCTCATGAGCGTAAGTGATAAAAGCCACCGCAAGCAAGGGGAGTATGAAACAGAGCCAGACATCCCAATATTTGTTGAACTGCAAAAAAAGATGGCAAAAGAAGCGGGTATTGGATTTTGGAATTTGTACGAAGCCATGGGCGGCTACAACAGCATGAAACATTGGGTAGAAGATAAGCCTCGACTTGCCAATTATGATTATACGCACCCAAATTTTGATGGTGCAAAAAAATTGCCGAATTATTTAATTCCTACCTCGAAGCAGAATATGCCAAGTATAATAAGTTGATAGAGCCAAATAAAAATAGTGTGATACATGCCGGGAAGTAAATTAGTTGCAATATTTTTTCTGCTGATACATGGTTGTATATTAACTTATGGTCAGACAATAGCGCCTAATGAAGACAGTGCTCTTGTTGCCGAAATGAAGAAATATACTTTTCTGAATACGCACGATAGCTTGATGCTTAACAAACAGGCAATGAACTCTTTTTGTATGGCGGCTAAAAAATGTTGTAAGGATACCAATGAGCAACTAAACATTATTTACATAGGCGACTCGCATTTACAGGCAGGATATAACATTGGTGTGGTGCGCAGAAAGCTGCAACGTAAGTTTGGAAATGCCGGAAGGGGACTCGTTTTTCCTTACCGACTTGCTAAATCAAACGGGCCTTATGACTATGTTTCGTTTAGTGCCGATGAGTGGGATTATCGCAGAAATGTTTTTGCCGACAGCACCTTCACTACCGGAATAATGGGTTTTGCGCTGCGCTCTATTAGCGATAGTGTTCAGTTTGGTATTGTATTGCGAAGTAACGAAGGCCTTCAATATGCTTTTAAAAGATTACAATTGTTTACAGATAGTTGCGCTTCGTGTAAGGTGACCGTTACAGATAGTGCTGGACTAATGCTTGCAAAGAGAACCAACCAAAGCCCATATATACATCAGTTTGATTTTGATACCGAAGTAAGTAGTTTTAAAATAATTATTGATGCGGATTCACTAAAGCGTATAAATATTTCAGGAGTAAATGTTTGTAGTGATAGCAGAGGGTCGCTTTGTCACAGTGTGGGAGTTAATGGTGCTACCTTCAAAAGTTTTGCTTCGCAATCATTATTCTTTAATCACCTGAGTAAACTCGATGCACAACTAGTGATTATCTCTCTAGGCACAAACGAAGCATTCAATGTATATCGACTGGATACCGCTGCTTTACGGGCTGCAATAATCAGCATGGTGGATTCAATCAGAAGCATTTTTCCAAATACTGCTATCTTGCTTACAACTCCGCCCGATGCAGGGATAAAAGTTCGCAGAAAGAAATATAAATCGCATACCAACGTGGCACAGGTAGCTAAAGTGATTAAACATACTGCTTGCGATAAACATGTTGCATGCTACGACTTGTATACTGCTGCCGGTAGTTATGCAAATTGGTACTTAGTGGGTATGATGGATAGTAAGCGTATACACTTCACCCGAAAAGCCTACGAAATTCAAGGATTTATGCTGGCCAATCAAATTTTAAATTTAATAGAAAATACTCCGTGAGTTTTTTTGATTGGGATAAAATAGCACAACAACTTGTTTACAATGAAAGTGATCGCCTGTTATTTAACAGCACTTTCTTTTTATGCTTTTTGTTTTTATTTCTTGTTGCCTACAGGTTGGTAATTAAAACTGGAACAGTTCGCATTATCACTGTATGCTTGTTTTCGATTTATTTTTTTTATAAAGCATGCGGGCATTATGTTGTGTTTATTCTCATAGCAGCCGTTGTTGATTTCTATCTGAGTAATGCCATTCATGCAAGTGTGCATCATGCCAGGCGAAAACTCCTGTTAGTATTAAGCATTATCCTTAACCTTGGCTTGTTGTGTGCGTTTAAATTTACCGTACCTTTTATTGCTTTTTATAATAACTTTTTAAATGGCACACTCACCGTGCCCGATATAGGTATCCCAGTTGGAATATCGTTTTACACATTCGAAAACTTAAGTTATACCATTGACGTTTATCGCAAAAAATTTACTCCTGTTAAGCGCTTCATGGATTACCTCTTTTTTCTCAGTTATTTTCCTAAGCTGATGATGGGGCCCATTGTAAGGGCAAGCGATTTTATACCGCAATTGCGAAAAGAGATAAACCTGTCGCAACATGATATAGCAAAAGGATTGTTTTTGATTTGCACAGGTGTATTTAAAAAAATTGTAATCAGCGATTACATCCTACTCAATTTGGTAAATTATGTATTTGATGATCCACTTCGGCATACCGGAATGGAATGCTTGTTTGCTGTTTATGGTTATGCTCTGATTATATATTGCGACTTTAGTGGCTACAGTGATATGGCCATTGGCATAGCCAAATGGCTGGGGTTTGATATTAATATTAATTTTTTGGCACCCTATCAATCTTCTAACATTACAGAATTCTGGAGGCGCTGGCACATCTCACTTTCCACATGGCTAAAGGATTATTTATATATTCCATTGGGAGGCAACCGGCTTGGCAAAGTGCGAACTTACATCAACCTGTTTATTACGATGTTACTTGGTGGAGTATGGCATGGTGCCGGTATTAATTTTATTATTTGGGGAGCATTGCATGGGCTGGCACTCGGTGTTCACAAGGTATGGATGGAGCGCTATCCGGCAGCGGCACTCTCAAAGCCAACCGGGTTGTTACGGGGAGTGTATATGTTGTTGACCTTTCATTTTGTTTGTTTTTGCTGGATATTTTTTCATGCCGATAATTTTTCGGCAGCTACGGATATGATCTTTCAAATAGCTACTAATTTTTATTGGTCAGGGTGGGCCACCTTTGCAGGCAATTACTTGCCCGTGCTTGCCCTTATGGCGTTCGGGTTTGCATTGCATTTGCTGCCACTGCGATATAACGATATGCTAATAGATAAACTGGCCCCCTTACACTGGCTGGTTAAGGCCGCCATAGCAGTAATTCTTATTTTTATAATTGTTCAGGTTCGTGTAGCGGATACTGTTTTGCCAATTTACCTGCAATTCTGACAAAGCATTGCTTATCGAGCAAAAATATTTTGCCTTACCTTGTATTTGCCCTTAGTAAAATCAGGAAACGCCACGCTAATGCCACCTTTCGAAATACTTTCTTCGCTCAGTGGAGTTATCGCTGTCCATGTTGCAGCATCATATATATCGATAGGTACAGCAGTCTTGTTTCGAAGCGCTTCAATAAATTCATGTAACACAAAAAAGTCCATACCACCATGCCCAGCTCCTTGGGCATCAGCAGCAAATTTTTTCCAAAGCGGATGGTCGTATTCATCTAAGTAGGGCTTTGCATCTTCCCAGCGGTGTTTTTCTTTAGTCTTACCTTCAAGATAAATAGATTTATTTACATCCATCCATAATCCTCTAGTACCCTGCACTCTGAAACCAAGTGAATAAGGTCGCGGCAGCGAAGTGTCGTGTTGCAGTAATATCGTCTCTTCGCGTTCGGTTTTTATCATGGTGGTAACTACATCACCAAGCATCCATTTTAATCCGGCATTTGGATGCGACTCTCCTCCGGTATTTACTATGTGCTCATGCAGGCCACGCGCTTTGCTTGCGTAGCTTACCAAGCTGGTAAAGCGATTTCCTCGATTGATATCGCACATCATAGCCAAGGGACCTATGCCATGTGTGGGATACAAATCGCCATTGCGCTTCAGGCTATGCTGTGTACGCCATTGTGCTTCGCTAAATCCTTTTTCGTTAAACTCTGCTCCACCACCATAAGGCTGTGTGCCGTTATTAAATTTTACCTCACGCAAATCATGTTGATAACCACCTTGCAAATGTATGAGCTCGCCAAACATGCCTTGGCGTAGCATATTCATTATTGCCATTACATCTCTGCGATAGCACACATTTTCGAGCACACTATATTGCATACCTGTTTGTGCTTGTATCTCAATCAGATTCCGGATTTCTTCCAATGTGGTTGCTGCTATTACTTCACAACCTACATGCTTGCCGGCATTCATGGCATCTATGCTCATTTCATAATGCCATTCCCATGGAGTAGCTATTATTACCGCATCGATATCTTTTGCTTCAAGCATTTTACGATACGCATATTTATCTCCTGTAAAAATGCGAGGCTTTGTTTTATTTGCTATGGCAAAAATTTTCATGGTATCATCCAGCATCACTTGCTGTATATCGCAGATAGCAACAAGGTCAACATCGTTTCTACGAAGGCAAAGTTCAATGTGATCTTGTCCGCGCAAGCCGGTGCCTATTACCCCGATGCGCAATTTATCGGAAGGGGCAAATGATCTGGAAAGGTGCGGTAATGCCATAGCACCGACTGTTGCCAGACTTGCCTGTTTAATGAATTGTTTGCGTGTAAGCATGGTATTTATTTTTTTCGAATGAACAGATTTTTTTCAGTTAACCCAAACTTCTTAAAGGCTGCTCAACTGATTCAAAAAGTATATCTGATTTTTTGCCCGGTCTAAGTTGTGCGTTTCATAGTTTATTTTATAATAAATATCCTGGTTAAGGTAATCGGTAAGAAAACGTAAGGCCTGCATATAAGTCATAAACTGGCCTGCATAATCAACATAGCGATCTTCTAACGATGACCATATACCATCCATTCCGTTTTTATATCCCCTAATAATTGCATGATAAAAATCATTTCTGATTAGCAGTTGTTTTTTATCGTTGCAGTTTTCATCACCAATGCAAAGCATGGTGCGCAGCATATCGCCCAGGTCGCTTATAAAGTACCCCGGCATAATGGTATCGTAATCTATGATACATAAAGGGCGATGAGTGGCAACATCAAATAGGATGTTGTTGATTTTAGTGTCGGCATGTATTATTCGTAATGGTAATAGCTTATTGCTAACTATGTCTGTATACATTCCAACTAAATGTTGAAAATTGTGCAAGGTCACGATTTCATTTTGCGCTGTGGCAAGGCGCTCCTCGCTTGCAGATTTTAGCGCAGCTAAAAATTGATTCCAGCGTAGTTCAAGGTTATGGAAATCATGAATGGCAGGCGTGAGAGTGGAGCTATCAAGATTTGATAACATGGCTGAAAATCGCGCGAATTCATAAGCGGTCAATTCGGCTTGCTCAACCGTTTGTATGGTATTTATCGAGTAGGTGTTTTCAAAAAATGGTTGCATGCGCCATGTATTGCCGTTATCAACTACCAGCGTATTGCCCGTTTTGCTCGGTATGAAATGTCCAAATAAGTAATCAGGAAAATGATGCTTAAGGTAGTTGCTGATGATGGCTACGTTGCGAGATATACGCTCGGGTTCAGTAAAGATATTGGTATTAATTTGTTGCAATAGGTAGCTATTGCCTCCACCAATTGAATATATTTTATAGGTGCTATTTATTAATCCTGCTTGTATGAAATCCCATTCGTATGTACCTGGGGGAATATCAAACTGCAATAATATAGTATTTAGGTTTTGCATGAATCATATAAATTTGTTGGATAAAATCCGCTCGCAGCCAAATGGCTTAGTTTAACAGTAGCGTTTAATTTATCTTGTGCATACGTAATTCCAAGCCAATCATCGTTTCCGGGTAATACGGTAACGCGGCAGGCTTTTTTATCTATTAATTGTTGCACTAATTGAGGAAGATAGAACTCATCGGTGCGATTTTGTAAATTCGACTCATCAAAGTAACAGCACAGAGTTTCAAATAAACCGATATCAAACCCCCACATATTCATAGACACAATGCTATTATCAGGTAGCCCAACCGGCCATTGACCATCGAGGCTCACAATTTTATTTTCCTCTCGAACGATGTTTTTCCGTTCGGTAATGCTTATTAAGATTCCTGCAACATCCAAGTTGCAAATGCCTCGTGACACACTCCCATGCTCACTTAAAGTGGTACTCAACGTATACCCCGGCATACAGAAATCTGCAGCTGTATAGGAATTTTTTAAAAAATTGAAAACTAGCTGAAAACTAAGCTGTCCGTAATAATCGTCTGCATTAACAACAACGAATTTCGATTTTAAAAGAGGCCGGGCACACCAAACTGCGTGTGCGGTGCCTAGCGGGCTCAGGCTGTTAGTTAACGTTCCTTGTTGAAAAACCAAATCTATTTGAACAGCTGATAAAGCCCATTTTTGCAACCAGACATCGAACCTGTCTAAAGTTATTTTACGAATTATAACTACAACATGCCGGCAACCATTCGCAAAGGCATCATATATGGCATAGTCCATCAGGCACTCCTGGTTAGGGCCAATGGGTTCCAGCTGTTTGAGGCCACCGTAGCGGCTACCCATACCTGCTGCCAGTATTACAAGAGAAGGATTATTCATACAGAAGGAAGAAAGTTTCGAAGGAATAAAAAAATCCGGATTGTAAGGTAAATCCGGATTTTTGAACTAGTGGGCCCACTTGGGCTCGAACCAAGGACCACCTGATTATGAGTCAGGTGCTCTAACCAACTGAGCTATGGGCCCCAAAAATAGAGCATCGCAGTATTTCAGCTATGCACCTGTTTTTTTCGAGGTTGCGAAAGTAAAAATTAGTTTGTGAAATAAAAAAGTCAGCTAAAATTATCTACAATCAATGGTTTTAGTAATGGTAAAAGTCATCTCCAATTATTTATTTAATAATTTGTTATGTAAAAAAATATTTTTTCCTTTGCCATCCATCCTAAATCACACAGGAATTTAAAGCTCAAACGTAAAGTATGAAAAATCTATTTACCGTATTATTATTAATTTTTGCGGTGGCTACTGCACAATTTTCTTATGCTCAAAAGAAAGAAAAAAGTGTATGTGCCAAAGCCGACCGCATGATGGACCGCGGAAACTACTATGAAGCCTTGCCCTTTTTTAAGAAAGTATATGACAAAAAGAGTCAGGCAAAAATGAAAGCACAGGCGGCTTACAAGGCAGGCGAATGCTACCGTCAAATGGGAGATTGGAAAGGCGCAGAAGAGTGGTACGGCAAGGCAGCAAAGGCAAACCCAAAGGATGCAAGCGCTGTATTATGGCATGCCAAAGCACTTCAAGGTGCCGGACGCTATGATGAGTCAGTTGCCGAGTACAATGCATATAAAGCATTAGGAGCAGGAGATAACACCGATGCTGATGCCGGAATTGCGGCAAGTACGGCTTCACAAGCATGGAAAGACAAACCGCTACGCTATAAAATTGAAAATATTAGCGCTCTTAACACAAAATACTACGATTATGGTACTGCCATCTCTGCTGGATTGCCTAACACGGTTTATTTCACCTCTTCACGCATTGAAGCTGTCGGTTCTGATAATGATGAGTGGTATGGAGAAAAATATTATGACATATTTAAATCAACACAAGATAACTTAGGTAAATGGAGTACCCCTGTACCTATTGAAGGAGATCCAAACTCGAAACATTCTGATGGGTCAATTTGTCTGGATGCAACCGGATTAGTAATGTATTTTACTCGTGCTGAGAAAGTAAAAGGAACTGAAACAGTTGGTAAAATTTACAAATCAACATTTAGCAATGGAAAATGGGGAGCACCAGAAGGCCTTCCTTTTAACAACGATAGTATTACAAATGGACAACCTACCCTTTCTGCCGATGGACAAACGATGTACTTTGTAAGTACTCGCCCGGGTGGATATGGTGGACACGATATTTGGATGTCGAAGAATAATGGTGGAGTTTGGGGTGAACCTGTTAATGCCGGTTCAGCTATTAACACTAACGGTGACGAAATGTTCCCTGTACTACATAATAATGGTAAATTATATTTCTCATCAAACGGAATGGCCGGAATGGGAGGATTGGATTTATTTGTAGCAACTAACAGCAATGGGTCTTGGGGAGATGTGAAAAACCTTAAAGCAAATATTAACTCATCTGCAGATGATCATAGCATGGTGTGGATTAGCGATACAAGTGGCTATATAACTTCTGGTCGCGAGGGCGGTCAAGGTCAGGAAGATATTTACTTCTTCTTATATCCACCACTAATTTTAAATGTATCAGGAAGAGTATATGATACCGATACCAAAGAGCCTATTGGTGGTGCAACAGTTGAATTATTTGGCAGCGATGGTACATCACTTAGCATTAAAACAGGACCTGATGGCATGTATACCTATCCATTAAAAGAAAATGTAAGATATAAGCTTTCAGCTTCCTATACCGGATACTTAACATTATTCCACGAGTTGAGCACCGAAGGATTAGAAGAGAATAAAGAGTTTAATAAGGATTTCGACTTCCCATTAAAGTCTACATCGAAGGCTATTGTGCTTAATAATATCTACTACGATTTAGATAAATGGTTCTTGCGTCCTGAATCAAAAGATACAATTAACTCAATAGTTACTACCTTGAATCAGAACCCGACCATTGTTGTTGAGTTCAGCTCGCACACGGATTTCCGTGCAACAGATGCCTATAACCAGAAGCTTTCAGAAAGACGCGCTAAGTCAGTGGTTGATTATTTAATAAGCAAGGGCATTCCAAAAGCACGCCTAGCTTATGCAGGTAAAGGAGAAAGCGAGCCTTGGGTAATGACACAAACGGATGGAGTACTGAAGCAGGGAGATACACTTACTGAGTCATACATAAACAATCTTGCTTCTGAAGAAGATAAAGAAAAGGCACATCAGTACAATCGTAGAACACAGTTTAAAGTGTTGCGCACAGACTATGTTCCTCAATAAACGAGATAGTTGACTTAGTTGCAACTAGCAATAAGCAAAAAGAAAAAGGGCTGTTCCACAAGAGCAGCCTTTTTTTATTCCTTGTAAGTTTCAAATTGCAGCTTAAAGGATTGGTTGATGTTTTTGATCGGTGATAAAGTTTTCTGCAGTCCATTCAATTTGTTTTACAAAAGAATGTTGTCGAATGGGGCAGTCTTTCATTATGCATAAGGCACATTGTGAAGTTAAGCAAGGATCGATATGAATAAAAAATTCAATCCTGTTTTTGAAGTGTCCGGTTAAAACAGCTGTAAGATTTTCCTGTACTACATGTGCCTGCACAATGCTATAATTGGCAGGAACAGTAATATGACAATCTATGTGATAAAAGCCTGAGTAGTTAATGGTACGCATATTATGTACGTCAACCCAGTCGGGTTGACGGTGTTCACTCAAAACATTTTTTATTTCTTCTATTATAGTTTCATCAGCTTCGTCCATTATACCGGATATAGCTTGTCTGATAATCTTGTAACCGGTATAAATGATAACCATCGCAAATATTATTGCAACCACACTGTCAAGCCATAGGTATTTGGTAATCATGAGCAATGCAATACCTGCCACCAGGCCAAGTGTAGAATAAGTGTCGCTAATAAGATGTTTACCGCTTGCTTGAAGTGCCGGAGAGTTGGTTTTCTTCCCATTGATCACGCACCATTTTCCTACCGCATAATTAATAACTGCTGTAAAAATTATTAATATCAAACCTACATCAAGTTGCTTGATTAGATGCGGATGCTGTAAGTTATTAACGGCTTCGTATATTATGGCTAATCCTGCAATGCTAATTAATAAGCCTTCAAAGGCAGCACTTAAAAATTCAACTTTGCCATGACCATACGGATGGTCTTTGTCTTTAGGTCGCGAAGAAACAATCAAACTATACAAACCAATAAGACCGGCTATTACATTTACAGTGCTTTCAAGGGCATCGGTTAATATAGCAATTGACTTTGTTACATACCAGGCAGTAATTTTGATTGCAAAAAGTAATACCGTAATGGTAACAAGAATTTTTTGAGTACGAATATTAGAAAGCTTATTTTCCATATAGCATTTGCTGCTGCTGCAAGTTGGATATTATTATTTACCCAGGCAAGCATCATTTTATTGATAAATGGCAAAAGATAACGTTGGGGCAAAAACAGATTTACATCAAAAATAAAATTATATTAGCATCATCAACAAAGAGCAGCAGCAGACAAGAATGCTGGCTAATAGAAAAACAAATGGAGAAATTAATTTTCACAATTGAGGTTAATGCAAATTCAACAGATGTATGGTTTGCCTTATTTGACGATGTTGCTTATCGCCAATGGACTCAAGCATTTACACCCGGATCCTATGCAAAGGGCCTTTGGCAACAAGGAGGGAGAATACACTTTCTGGCACCAAATGGCGAGGGTATATATGCCGACATTGAGGAGATGATAGAAGACGAACGGATGATATTTAAGCACCTTGGTGTTCTGTCTGATTTTAAAGAAATTCCCGAAACAGAAGAAACAAAGGCCTGGGCCGGTGCACACGAAAAATACTTTTTATCGGGAACTGATGGGCGCACTATGCTCAGGGTAGAAGTAGATACATTAACAGCATATAAAGATTATTTTAACGAGGCTTTTCCGCGCGCCTTACAATTGCTTAAGCAAAATGCAGAAAATTTATTGGCGGTTGTATCTGTTACTATAAATGCTGATATAAATTATGTTTGGGAAACGTTTAACAACCCCGAACATATTACAGGCTGGTGTTATGCAAGTGACGATTGGCATGCCCCACAAGCGCAAAACGATTTACGTGTCGATGGAAAATTTTGTACTGTGATGGCAGCTCGCGATGGCAGCTTCAAATTTGATTGGGAAGGGATATATACAGATGTTATTGACAAGCAGCGTATAGCTTACACCATGGCCGACAACCGAAAGGTAGAAATTTCTTTTGCCGAGGAAGGTAATACGGTAACCGTAACAGAAGCATTTAACCCGGAAGACGAAAATCCAATTGCCATGCAAAAGGCCGGTTGGCAAGCAATATTGAACAATTTTAAAAAATATACTGAACGCAAGCACGCTGAAAGCATAAGGGCCGGATTATAAGTGATTCCCCTTTTACACTGTAATAATTTAAATGCTGCATTGAAAGTTGAAAATTATTTTATTAATTCACCCAATTAAATAAACCCAAAACATTTTTTCGTATGTCAAATAAAGATTCATGGGGCTCGCGAGTAGGACTCATCCTGGCAATGGCCGGAAATGCTGTTGGCCTTGGTAACTTCTTACGATTTCCGGTGCAGGCAATTCAAAATGGTGGTGGCTCCTTTATCATACCCTATCTGGTTTGTTTCTTGTTAATGGGTATTCCCTTGTTATTTGTAGAGTGGGCCATGGGTCGTTTTGGCGGCAAGCACGGGCATCACAGTACCCCATTTATTTTGGGCGCTATGGATCGCAGAAGCTTTTGGAAATACATTGGTGTATTCGGCATTTTTACCAACATCACTGTAGCCGCATATTATTGTTATCTCGAGAGTTGGACACTTTCATGGGTATATCATAGCTTTACCGGATCTTTTGCCGGAAAAACACAAGATGAAGTAGCAGCAGTATTTGGCGATTACGTTGCCCTTAAGTCACCTCTTGAGCCAATTCTTTTTTGGATTATTTGTTTATTATTGAATACGTACATACTTAGCCGAGGACTAAGTGGAGGTGTAGAAAAGGTTGCTAAAATTGGAATGCCTTTGCTTATTGTATTTGGAATTTTTTTGGCAATTAAGGGAGTTACGCTAACAGCAGGTGAAAATGGCGCTATCAATGATGGAATAGTAGGCTTAAACTTTTTGTGGACTCCCAACTTTGAAACCATTTGGAGTCCTAAGGTGTGGCTTGCCGCAGCAGGGCAAATATTTTTTACACTGTCGGTAGGGATGGGTTCTATACAATGTTACGCTTCGTATGTACGCAGCAAGGATGACATTGCACTTAATGCTATGAGTGCAGGATGGATGAATGAATTTGTAGAAGTTGTGTTAGGCTCATGTATTTTAATCCCTATTTCAATTGGATATTTAGGCGTAGATAAAATAATAGAAATGACCAAGTCGGGTGGATTAGGACTTGGTTTTCAAACAATGCCCTATCTATTCCAGCAATGGGGTTCTACTATGGCTATGGTTGCAGGAGTAATGTGGTTTGGCCTTTTGTTTTTTGCTGGCATAACTTCATCACTTGCTATGGGCACACCGTGCATGGGTTTTATGCAAGATGAGTATGGATGGAGTCGCGAAAAATCTGCCTGGACATTTGGTGCTGTAGTGCTTTTGCTTGGGTTGCCTACAGTATTGTATTTTGGACTTGGAGTTTTTGATGAGTACGATTATTGGGCAGGTACCGTATCGCTTGTAATTTTTGCACTGTTTGAAGTAATATTATTTGGTTGGGTGTTTGGCATAGATAAGGGATGGAAAGAAATTACAACCGGTGCGGATATTAAAGTACCAATTGTGATGAAATCAATTATCAAATATGTTACGCCTTTGTTGTTGGGTTTCGTATTTGTAATGAGCCTTAAAGAAATAGTTACCAAGGCAACTGACTTTTCGCACATACCTGTTGTGGTTTCCCGCATTTTCCTGCTGGCACTATGGGTAGCTATTGCTTTGCTTGTGCGCCATGCATATAAGAAGCGCATTCGCGAAGGAAGATTTTTAAATATGGATGATTATAAATCAAAAAAATAATAAGCAATGAATACTTCTGCATTGATAATGATGATAGCCGCAATTGGCATAGTAACCATGGTTACCGTATTTTATTTTTACAAGGCTTTTACAACTCCACCACGTCCTGTTGAAGATGGGCATGGCGATGTGATGAGGCCGGATGTAACGTGATTTTAATCCCTTACATTAGTCTAAAAGAATTTTTGTTTGAATTTGGACATAATTTATTTCTGTTAAATAGTGTTTATATCGGATAAAAATTTAAGCGGCATTTTTGAATGAATTTTTTAGGTTATACAAACCGCAAGCGATTAACATTACGGTATCTTCACGGTGCATCATTCTTCCTCGATATTTGTCATTTACAATTCTGGATATTTTTATTCCTCCAATCATATGCTCTATAGCAATTCTTGCTCTCCCAATTATTTTGTTTTCTTGTTTTTGTTCTTGCGATAGCTCGCTGTTTTTTGTTTGTGTGGGATGATAACTGTTGCTGTATTGCTTGTGTAGCCTTGAAAGCCTAAGTCTACAAATAGATTTACCTCCTTAGTGATTGTTAGCTCATCGTTTGCACACATGGCTTTATCGTGTATTCGACCTCCGTATGTTGGGCTCAAGTAGAGTATCTTTTTTTTTCATATTGCCTACTATGTTATTCTTTACTGTGTGTCGTTTTTTTTACCACTATAATATTCTTCCTGTTCATCCATTGGCCTATTGATTGGCCTTTCGCTTCCATCCATAACAATAGTGATGCGATAGTCTAATTGTTCATTCAATTCCTTTGCTTCTCGTTTAGGCATTAATCCTAACTCCGTTAAGCATCGTTTTAATATAGGCTCCAATGCTTTTATCCATTTTGCCACTTGGGGCTGTGTCATCTCAAAATGCACGCTCATCAGCTCTTGCGTGATGTAATGGCGATAATGATATAATATAAATACCAACATATCTTCATCACATTGAAACGTACTGTTGCTGCGCCTACTTCGTTCGCGAGTCCTATTGGCGCCTTCAAAGGTGTGCTTCGATATGTAATCGTACCAGCAGTCTTTAAAGGAAGATAATAGTTTTTCAAATTCATTCTCATGCAATCCTGTCACTGACTTTAATTGCCTTTTCTTTGCAATAGCAGCATAGGTTATTTTCATTTGCCAAGATTATGCATGCATAAGGCACTCTGGTAATAACCTATTCCCTTTTTACTAACTTAGCCCTCTTAATATCTTATCCGATATAATCTCTAGTAAAGATGACTTATTAAATTCAATTTCATTAACAAATATCTCAATGGCTGAATATAAACCGAATGTGGGTGACTTACCTACGGTTCTTGCATTAAATGAAAGCTTAGGAATTGTGTTATATGAACGCGATAAAAGAAAAAAGTTTGATAAAAAGTATGATGCACCAACCGGCTTGTCTTGTACAAGCATTAATGAAATCGAATTCACTTCGAAAGATGATGCATATTTTAAAGGTGTTTTATATAACTCATTTCAGTCTGGTCAACTACCTGCCGTTTGGACAGAATATGAACTAATTGGCGGAAATTTACCAATTCAAAATGCTCATAATTGTTCAAGTGCAAAAATTAGATATAGAATTCATCCTTAAAAGGGTTGTTATTTCTTGTTGCTTTTTCTTTATTTAAGGAGCAGTTGTGCTCAAACAAAAATTACTGTTGAATTTAATTATTTGGTAGTTGAATCTGTTTGTAAAAACATCAGCCACTTTAAACCTGATTCACGAGATTTATATAGTAAAACAAGTAGTGGTATTAATGGCCTAATTTGCATCCAAAACCACAAGCAAAATGCTGTGGTTTTGGGTTGTTCTTACGAAACCTATTATCACAAATTCAAGTTACCATTTTACTCTATATTTTATGGCACTAAATTTTATAATCTTAACTTAAAATCAAGGGTTGTAAACTTTCCAATATTTTATGAACGAAAGTTAACCGATAACGCTAAACGTAAATGGGAGTTGTATTGTCAATTAGGAGGTGTGTTTAGTACCCTAATTTTTGATAGTGAAAATAATGGCACATTTTCTTTTAGTAGAAATGATAATTTCTTTTCAGATGCTGAGTTTCCCAAAATTGAACTATACGTATTAAATTATGATGTACTAGATGCTTCGGCTATGTTGCATTTGGGTTTAAGATTGAAATATAATTTTAGTGAAAAGTTTTATTTAAATACTGCCATTATTGCAAATCCTGGAATATCAACCATTACTACAAAAAGAGTAATTTATAAATTCAAGAATGAATTGGATGAATATAGTCGTAATTATGAAGAGTATTCAGTTTCAAATGGCACCAATTTTAAAGTTCAAATTGGTGCAGGTTTTTTGCTTTTTAAAAGGAAAAAGGGCAGCGAAAGGTAATTTGTGTATTCTTGATTCTCAACAATATTGAATATCATTGATCATATATGAAAGTTGCAGTTCATGTTGGTTGTGAAGTGAAATTTTCAATAATCGAAAAGAAATAAAAACATTACATGCTTTGTGACAATAGGTTGTTCGTTCTATGGGTTCAGTTTGAACAAATCAAAAATTTTCTTCCCCAGATAATACGCAATTTTTTTATTTGATTGATGTGTCCAGCCTGCTATGTGAGGCGATAAGATTACATTTTCAGCTTCTTGTAAAATTTTAAAAGCTGCAGGTAAATCTGCATCCAATTGCTCAAAAGTGGCGGGTTCATACTCAAGCACATCAAGACAGGCACCTGCCAATTCATTTGCAATTATGGCCTGGGCCAGGTGTTGTGTGTTCACATTTTTTCCTCGCGAAGTATTTATCAAAAATAATTTATTACGAAAACTACGTATATAGTCATGGTTAACAAGGTAGTGCGTGTCGGCATTAAGCGGAATATGTAAGCTAACCACATCAGCTTCGTGGTAAATAGTCTGCATATCCGTTTGTTGTACATAAGGGAAAAGTGATTGGTCGATTGTTATATATGGATCGTAGGCAAGAATGCAGCACCCGAAGCCGCTTAGCGTTTTGGCCATTGCACTACCGGTATTGCCAAATCCAATTAAAGCAACGGTTAGCGAATTTAATTCAATTCCCCAGTTGGGTTTGCGTTGCCAGATGCCTTGCTTAACTTCTGTATTCGCTTTGATAATATTATTCAATAAGCATAACAGCATAGCTATTGCATGTTCAGCAACCGCAGTGCGGTTGCCCTCGGGCGAGTTTAGGCAAACTATGTTTTTTGATTTGGCATAGGCAGTATCAATATTTTCCATGCCGGCACCGGCACGTGCTATGCACTTTAGGTTAGTAGCATGCTCTATTAATTTCTTGTCAATAATCATGCGGCTCCGCAATGCAAGAATATCAAAGCGGTTTATTTCCTGTAAAATTTTTTCGCTGTCCCATTGGCTGGCATCGGTAATCTGAAAAGAATCAGCGGGCAACTGCTCAGCAAACGATGGGTGCAAACTGTCTAATAAGAGTATGTGGTACACGATTTTTTGATAAAAGGGAAAGAGCTGAGTTTAAAAACAATCGATTAATGCGATAAGAATGTAACCATGACGATATACGTTTGGCAGAGTAATATTAAGAACGTTTGCGTACCGTAACTTGCTCAATGCGTTTTTCATACATATCACCTTTAAAAATACGGTGTACAAAAATTCCAGGAACATGAATTTGATTTGGGTCAAGTTCTCCGGGCTCTACCAGTTCTTCTACTTCGGCAATGGTAATTTTGCCGCCCATGGCCATCATGGGATTAAAGTTGCGTGCAGTTGCTTTAAAAATAAGGTTGCCCATAGTATCACCTTTCCATGCTTTAACAATAGCAAAGTCAGCCTCAAAGGCTTCTTCAATCAGATATTCGCGGCCCTTATGATTAATAAGCTGTTTTCCCTCGGCTACTTCAGTACCAACACCTGCAGGTGTTGGAAAGAATGGAATGCCATAGCCGCTCATCAGACAACGTGTAGCAAGCGTACCTTGTGGAATTAATTCCACTTCAAGCTCGCCACTTAGCATTTGTCTTTCAAACTCGGCATTCTCACCTACATAAGACGAAATCATTTTTTTTATTTGCTTGTTTTGAAGCAACAAGCCTAAGCCAAAATCGTCAACTCCAGCATTGTTTGAAATACAGGTGAGGTTCTTAATGTTTTTGCGTACAAGCGCAGCAATACAATTTTCAGGAATGCCGCATAACCCGAAACCGCCTACCATTAAGGTCATGCCATCAGTAATACCTTCTATTGCAACATCTGCATTTGCTACTGTTCTGTTTATCATTATTAGTTATTTTGACTGCAAAAATAATTTTTTTATAGAGCCTATATAGATTTTATATGTTGAATTTATAACGATTGATTCTTTTTGATTCTCAAGACATTCTTGTCAGGCTATAACAGCACACTACCTTTAATGCAATTGCATTAGGCAATTGAGCCGGCATTGGGAGCAGTGTTACAAGCAAAATCGTCAATTGTATAATGGCAGACAAGGTGGTAAATCATAAAGCGGCTGCAAATGTTTCGTAGAAATTTATGGCACCTACTGCCTACTTGGTGCTTGTTTCTGTTTTTAATTTACTTTTGTTTCACTCAAAAAAAATAATTTCTATGAAAATATCATCACTGTTTCTTTTCGCTTCCATATTAATAATGGGGTTAGTGTTAACTGTAAAATTTATTTTTACAGATAGGGATGTTAAAGAGCATCCTGAAGTGTACGATGCCTTTTTTTTTGAAAATAAAGCAGCTGCGTATCCATTAGCTGATGTACCTAAGGAAGCTTTTGCCAATGCTTATAGTTTTTATACTGCAAACTTTTTGCATGCATCGTATAAGCAAAGTGCAGCGTGGACAAGCCTTGGCCCCGACAATGTGGGTGGTCGTACCAATAGCATTGCTATACATCCTACTGATACCGGTACCATTTGGTTAGGTTCGGCATCCGGGGGCTTGTGGAAATCTACTACCGGAGGATTTGGTGCCAATGCCTGGCAGTATGTGCCAACCGGATTTCCGGTGCTGGGTGTTGCAAGCATTGCTATCAATCCAATAAATAAAAACGAATTACTAATTGGAACAGGCGAAACTTACAATTACGATGCTTATAGTGGTGGCCTGGTAGTGCGCACTACGCGCGGCAGTCATGGCATTGGTATGTTGAAGTCAACAGATGGCGGCAACACGTGGAGTCATGTTATTAATTGGCTTGCCAATCAGCAATCAACCGTATGGGAAATTATATATGATACACAAAACCCAATCAATGTATTTGCCGCTACTACCGAAGGTGTTTATAAATCAACTGATGGTGGCACTACCTGGAGCAAAGTTTTTAATACAACCATGGTGATGGATTTGGCTGTTGATCCTATCAATGCGCAAGTGGTGTATGCATGTGTTGGTAATTTAGATAGCCCTGATCATGGCATTTACAAAACGACCGATGGTGGCACTACCTGGAATAAACTTACCACAGGGCTACCAACATCTATTACGGGCAGAATTTGTATCGATATTTATCCAGGCAATTCAAACCTATTAGTTGCACACATCTGCGATGACTTTTTATCAAAGGGTCAATATGTAAGTGTAAATGCAGGTTTTAGTTGGCAATTAGAAGCAACTATTGACATTGGCTCATATCAAGGCTGGTATAGTAAGTGTTTAAAATTTGATCCGGCTGATAGTTCCCATGTTTTTTGCGGAGGTGTTTACTTGCACGAATCCAATGATATGGCAAACACTTTTTTGCAAACAACGTATTACGACCCTACACAAATTGAAACATTGCCTTGGCCCGATTTGCATGATTTAATTTTTAATCCACTTGATAATAATAAATTGTATTTACTTACCGATGCCGGCCTTTATCGTTCAAATGATGGTGGTGCATCATGGGCTTGGTGTGCTAATGGATATAATGTGTCGCAATTTTATAGTGGTGCAGTATCGCAACAAGATAGTAGCATGATGTTGGGCGGCTTGCAAGATCGCAACACGTATCAATATACAGGCACTAAAAACTGGGATCCAAAAACGGGAGGCGATGGTTGCTATACTGCTATCCATCCTACAGACGACAACATACAATATGCTTCTTCACAGTACTTAAACGTATATCAATCAACCGACCGTGGACAATTTTTTAATTCGGTATTTAGTGGGTCTAGTGCGGCCTTTGTAGCACCTTATGTTCTTGCACCATCTAACCCAACACAGTTATATTTTGGTGATCAAAATTTTAATACCTCGTACGATGGTGGATTTACCTATACTACTTTGAACAATGTTGATAACGGTAATAAGGTATTGGCAATAGCTGTATCCGCTACCAATGCAGATAAAGTTTATTTTACAACTGCACCTACTACAGGTAACCCCGGAAAAGTTTTTCTTTCATTAAATGCGGGATCATCAATTACCAATATTACCGGCTTATTACCCGATAGATTCCCGCGCGACATTGCCATTAATCCAAACAACGATAACGAACTTTACATTGCCTATAATGGCTATGGTACTGGGCATATTTTTAAATCAACCAACAGCGGTGCATCGTGGATGGATGTAAGTACTTCCTTGCCCAATACACCATTTCATACGTTGTTTATTAACCCTACCAATTCGCAGCAAATACTGGCAGGATGCGACCTTGGAATTTTTTATTCCGATAATGGGGGCTTAACATGGAGCACTTTAAATACGGGCTTGCACGATGCCACACAGATTTACGATTTACAATATAGCGCAAGTAATAATTCGGTTGTTGCCTTTACACATGGTAGCGGAGTGTATACACTTCCGCTTGGGGGCTTACCCATTTCGGTTGACGAAAAGGCAATTAACAATTCGCTTACTATTCATTCTGTTTTTAATAATCAGATTCATATTGTAAGCTACCTTTCCAAAAGTGAAAATGTAACGGTAAGTGTATATGATATAAGCGGAAAAAAAATAGTTGACAACAACATGAATATACATGCAGGAAGTTCGAAGTTTACTTTCAACCTGCCGACAATAAATTCGGGAATTTACCTGATACTTGTTGAAGCTGAATCAGTATCACAGCGGAGCATGAAAAAAGTATTTATTAATTAACCCATTGACCACCTGATTGAATTACTAAAATAAATAATTGTGAATAAAATAGAGCATATCGGTATTGCAGTAAAAAACCTGGCCGCTGCCAATGATACGTACAGCACACTGCTTAATACCAAACCATACAAACAAGAGGAAGTATCAAGCGAGCATGTGCTTGCCTCTTTTTTTAAAGTTGGCGAAAATAAAATTGAATTGCTTGAAGCTACCAGTGAGCAAAGTGCCATTGCCAGATTTATAGAAAAACGAGGAGAAGGAATTCATCACATCGCTTTTGATGTGGAAGATATCTATGCCGAGATGAAACGATTGCGCGAAGCAGGTTTCACTTTACTTAACGAGCAACCTAAAAAAGGAGCAGATAATAAATTGGTTTGCTTTGTACATCCAAAAGATGCCAATGGTGTGTTGGTTGAATTATGTCAGGAGATTAAGAAGGTGAATGATTAGGGAATTGATTTAAAAAGCCCACCTTTCGGTTTGCAATAAAATATTTTGGGTTATCCATTCTAATCCCTCTACCAACTATCTTTGCACCAATGAATAAAAACCTCGATCCCGAAAAAGAAAATCTCACATCGATAGATCGTGACATTGAGAGGGCGTTGCGGCCTTTATCGTTTGATGATTTTACAGGGCAACACAAGATAATTGACAATCTTCAGATATTTGTAAAAGCAGCTGTTAAGCGTGGCGAAGCACTCGACCATGTTTTGTTGCACGGCCCACCGGGATTAGGGAAGACTACGCTTGCACATATTATTACCAACGAACTTAAAGTAAATATTAAAACCACTTCAGGTCCTGTGCTTGATAAACCGGGCGACCTTGCAGGGTTGCTTACCAACCTTGATGCAAATGATGTTTTATTTATTGATGAAATACATCGCCTATCACCCATAGTAGAAGAGTATTTGTATTCGGCTATGGAAGATTATCAGATAGACATCATGATAGAGAGTGGCCCCAATGCTCGTAGTGTGCAAATCAAAATCAATCCGTTTACATTAATTGGCGCCACTACGCGTTCTGGTTTGTTGACTTCACCTTTACGCGCCCGCTTTGGTATCAATTCGAGATTAGAATATTATGATTCTAAATTATTGCAACTGATAGTAATTCGCAGTGCCGATATTTTGCGTGTGCAAATAAGTGAAGATGCTGCCTTTGAAATAGCGCGCAGAAGCCGTGGCACACCACGTATAGCCAATGCCCTGCTACGCAGGGTTCGCGATTTTGCTCAGATAAAAGGTAATGGAAATATTGATATGGCCATTGCACAATATGGATTGAATGCACTTAATGTGGATGTAAATGGATTGGATGAAATGGATAATAGAATACTGAGTGCCATCATTGATAAATTCAAAGGTGGTCCGGTAGGAATTACCACCATAGCAACTGCTGTAGGCGAAGAGGCCGGCACCATTGAAGAAGTATATGAGCCATTCCTGATACAAGAAGGATATTTGATGCGCACCCCGCGAGGACGTGAAGCAACAGAACTTGCTTACAAACATCTTGGTAAGAAAATTAAAAATTCGGAAGGAACTTTGTTTGAATAGGTAACTCCTAATAAGGATTCTTCCATTAAGTTAAGTATTCGAAGAGAAATCAAATTTTCTTTTTGCAATTAAATTATTCATTCGTGAAAATCAGTGGATTCGTGGCAAAAAATGAGAGGCCACTAATACGGCTTCATCCTAAAAACTCCGCTAGCAATCGATGAAAGTGATGTGTGCCTTGCTCGCGTGTTACACTGTATCGGCCTTTGTTGTAAAAACGACTTTGTACCCCTTTCTGTACACTTTCTACAATCTCTTCGTCTTCCTTTTCTACTTTATCCAAATCACCTCCTGCCCCAGTGTTGCGCAATTCTTCGCGCCAGATAAATGTGATAAAGCGCACCTTTGTTTTGTCAACAGAAAGTGGTTGTATTATATTGATGGATAAACCCCACGGATAAAAATTAAACATCATGTTGGGGAATACCCAAAAGTAATAGGCAGCTATATTGCGTCCATAGTCGGGCGAAGTTGCAGGTAAGTCAAAACAGTTTTCGCTTGTTTTGCTTACACCCAATTGCAAATTTGAATACGGAAAAAATAATTCGGTATTGTAATCACTAAAATCGAGAACAGCGTTCAAGCAGGCATGTACAAAGGGCACATGAAATCCTTCGAGGTAATTTTCACAATACAATGCCCAATTGCAATTGATTAAATAATCTTTGTCGTGTTGTGGAGCATGCATAAATTCGTGTAAGGGCATCCACGCCACACGTTGCATCATATCATTAAAAAAAACTTCGGCAGGTTTAATGGGATTAATGGAAGCAAATAAAAATTTACTCCATTCGAAAAACGAAACCCTCGTTAGGTTATCTGCCTCGGAAGGAAAATTTTCTACTTCCTTAAACTCAGGCATCGATTTAAACTTTCCCTTCATATCAAAAACACGCCCATGATATCGGCAACGCAACTGGTTAACATTACACGCATGCTCGGCCAAAATTTTACCCCGATGTGTACATACATTACTCATGCAATGCAAACTATTGTTTGCATTGGTAACAATCAATGGCTCATCCAAATAACCGGGCAACAAGGCTACAGGCATACAGTCGCCAGTCTTCTGAAGTTGCTCATTGTGGCCTGCATACTGCCACGTCTTAGCAAATATTTTTTCCTTGGCCGAAATAAAAAATTCAGGCGATGTATAAACAGATTTATCTATTGTAGATGCTCTGGCAATATTGGAATCAACATTAAATGCAGACATATATGCAAATGATTATTTTATAAAAACAGAATATAATTATTCGGGGGAAATCGTCAGAGCTAATAAGCAATTAACATTACTCCTTCACAAATTTGGAATACGAAATTTTACCGCCATTGTTAACCATAACCATATACAGTCCTGCCGAAAAGTTCTTGCAATCGAGTGAATGCACTATTTTTCCATTAGCAGTAGCTAATGAGGTAGTGTATTGCAACATGCCATCTATGGAGTAAACCGATAGCTGGGGTGTGCTTCCGCTGCTTACATATAGGGTTACCGTTAATACAACGGTAGCAGGATTTGGAGCTACCAGCAACAGGTCATTTATTTCCGTATCATTAATAGATGTTACTGAGCAATTGGTGAGCGTAGCAAATGAATTTAATTTTCCCGAGCCCCATTTATTGTTTGGGAGGTTGCTGCCTGTAAAGGTATCTGAGTAGGTATTACTGCGCAGACACTTAATAAAATCTGCTGGAATAAGGGTAGGATACAATTCTAAAAACAAGGCTCCGGTACCACCAATAACGGGCGCGGCAAACGAGCTGCCACCACTTGCCCAATGCTTGCAACCATCAAGCGATTGCTTAATGGTAGGTAGTTGCGGCCAAAAAGCTACGGGTATGCATGACATATTATAACTACCCGATGCGGCTACATCAGGCTTTTGACGGCCATCGCGTGTAGGGCCTGTGCTGCTATTAGGAACGATACTGCCACGCTGCTCGGCAATAAGCGATTGCGGATTAAGTGCACAATCGATGTGATCTTTGCGATTGAAATAATTTCCAGCAGTAGCTACTTCATCCAAACAAGCAAAGCTGCTCACCATGTTTTGATCATTATCGGGCATTTCATAATTTGCAATGTCAGGATTGATGGCAACTGAAGGTAAATCTCTTATCACCATTCCCGAAGGATAATAAGGGTTTCCGCTAAATATAATATTCCACAAATCAAGATGGCCACTGCCACTACTATTTAACCTTACCAAATAGTTTGAACTATCGGGAAAAATATAATACTCAAGTGAATACACACCACCTTGTATAAAACTGTATCTGTTTATAATGGCAAGCCTTTGGCCTGCACCATTCTTTAACGTATCGTATTTATTCAGTAGCAAAGAGTTGAGTACATTAAAGTCAGGAGTATTGCCTTTGTAGCTGTAATAGTCTTTCGACTCGTCCATACCAATATTGAAATTGATATTTTTAAAATCGGCTGTGTCGCCCCACACTTGTATGTAGTAACCAAGGCCCGGGATAAAACTATTTAAATTGGGATCAAATTTAAACCAGGTAAATCTTGTAGTTGACGATGCATTGTAACCAAGATGTAAGCTGTCGTCTCCTTTGTTTCCAATAGCTGCTGTCATAAGTCTGCCGGGTTGTGCGGTTATGTAATTTTTTATTTGTTGTGCTTCCAAATCCTGACCATCATGACTGCCATAGTAATCGCCAAGGCTAGCATTAATAACACAGGGCATACCTAGTAAATTAGCTTTATCATAAATGTATGCCACTGCATCGGCAAGTTTATTTGTTGAATTACTGAAATCGAAATTCACGCCAATCAAGGTCGCCTCGGGAGCTGCACCTTCGTTGTGGCCTATACCATTATTATTAGCTGCGCCTATGCCGGCAACCAAGGTGCCGTGATAGTTGGCAGTTTGGGTGCATTGCCCGTTGTCGATAGCAGTTTTGTCCCACTCTTGTCCATAGTTGAATGGTGCAGGAGTATTGGTAGCAGCGGGTTTGGTTTGATCCCATATATAGGCAAATCGTGTTTTGCCAGTGGTGTCTTGCAAGTCAGGATGCGTATAATCAATGCCCGTATCTATAAAACCATACACCACTCCGGTACCTTTGTACGGTTGCGACAAGGGAACATTACCATCATGTATTTGTTGTATAAAATTATTTACACGCATGGTATCGTTCAGTGGAATATATCGCGACATACCACTCTCTACGCGTAGCACTCCTTTCGATTGTATGAACTGCGTCAAATCTTTTTCGCGAATTTGCACAGCGGCAATGTTGCCGCTGTGGTGCACAAACACACCTTGTAATTCTTGCACCACAGATTTTATAGCAGTGATATCGCCTTGAACAAATACTGGCACCAACCGGTTGCTTTTGCTTTCGCGCTCAATAATTTTTGCAATAGCATGATTGTGTTGTGCTTGTTGCGAAAAGGATAGAGCACAAAGAAATAATAATGGAAAAGAGAGAAATTTTTTCATAGCGTGGTGCTTTTGATTTTTTTTGAATAATCAAAAATACAAAAATAAAGCAGTAAGTTAAATTAGTTTATGAGCGTAGCTCAAAATTTTGTCCCAGATAAACTCTGCGCACGGTTTCATCATCGGCAAGTTCGCGGGGTGTGCCGTGTTTTAATATTTTGCCTTCGAATAAAAGATATGCACGGTCGGTAATGCCAAGCGTTTCGTGTACATTATGATCGGTAATGAGTATGCCGATATTTTTTGTTTTAAGTTTAGAAACTATCTGTTGTATATCTTCTACAGCAATGGGGTCTACACCGGCAAAAGGCTCATCGAGCAAAATAAATTTGGGATTTACAGCCAACGCTCTTGCAATTTCGGTTCTGCGCCTTTCACCACCTGAGAGTACATTGCCATTGCTTTTACGTACTTTATTCAATCCAAACTCTTCGAGTAGTGCTTCGCATTTTTCATACTGCTCCGCTTTGCTGAGCGAAGTCATTTCAAGTACCGCTTTAATATTGTCTTCTACACTCAATGTGCGAAACACGCTTGCTTCCTGTGCCAGGTATCCAATGCCAAGGCGGGCGCGCTTGTACATGGGCTCATCGGTAATTTCAAGATCGTCTAAAAAAACTTTGCCCGCATTGGGTTTAATCAATCCAACGGTCATATAAAAAGTGGTAGTCTTACCCGCACCATTGGGGCCAAGCAAACCTACAATCTCACCTTGCTCCAACTCGATGCTAACATCGTTTACTACGGTGCGGCTTTTATATTTTTTTACAAGATGTGACGAGCGAAGTTTCATAAAAATTTTTCGGTGCAAATATAATCACCTGCATCAGTTTAGGTAATGCATATTTTGGATAGATAAAAAACTAGCGTGCTCAATCAATTCCCGATACCCTGGAAATAAGTGTTTACAAGATTGCGGTAAAAAGTATTGAGTGAGGGCGGAACGGTTTTCAATAATTCCGTTTCGCGTGATTTTAATTTTTTAAATTCTTCAAACTGAGCCGGGTTACGATATATCTCATTTTCGGGCGCATTGCTTTCTCTGCGCTCTTCCTGATCGCGTTCGCGTTCAGCTTTTTCCGACTCTAGTAACCGTGTCAGTATATCTTCCTGGCGCTTTAGTGTTTCATCACTTATCTGACGGTTGAGTAAGTCGCGCTGGGTTTCTTCCATTTGCCTGATGGCCTTTTCCAATTCGTTACTCGCATCTTTACCGACCTTACCATCTTTGTTGGTTGCATTATTATACTCCTGCAAGGCTTGTCTGATAGCTTCCTGTTGTGCTACCATCTTGGCAAGTTGTTCGCTCATCCCTTGCTTATTGCCTTGCCCGCCTGGTTTCTGACCTCCGGGTTTCATTTGCTCTTTCATGCCTTTCATCTGCTCATTCAATTTCTGTTGCATTTTTTTCATTTGTGCAGCAGAGGATGATGGCTTGCCCTTGCCTGGTTTTTTGCATGAGCCATTGCCTTGTTTCTGTTGTTGTTGCTGCTGTTGCATTTGTTGCAACGATTCGCTTAGCATCAGCGCAAGGTTATTTACCGAAGTCATTACATACTGCTGCTCGCTGCGTGCCTGCGGCACATTGCGGTCTTGCAATAGTCCAATGGCATCTTCTATATTGTCATTTATTTTTCCTATTTCCTGATTTACAATCGACTGTATTTGTGCCACACGCTTGCTTAATGCAAACAGGCTATCTTCTATAATGCGGGCATCATCTTTCAACTTACGCTGCTCCTGCGTCAGCTTTAAGTATTGTGGATTATTAATGTCCATCGTTTTTAAATTGGTCATTAATTTTTCCTGATCAAATGAGAATCGTATCAGATTCTCCAACAACATACGCAGTGCCTTCTCATCTTCTTCGGCCTGTTCTTGTTCTGATTCTTCCATCCCCTTTTTTATTTTCTGCGCCATCTCTTCCATTTTTTCAGCAGCTTCCTTTTGCGATTTTTTTGCGTTCTTTTTATTTCCCTTTTGCAATTCGCTGCTACTCTCACTTTGCTTCTCGTCCACCTTTTGTTCTTCTTGTTTTGTATCGGGCAGGTCTTTAGGCGATTCTAATTCTGAATTTTTCTTCTGCGCATCCTGCAAATCTTTTTTTACATCTTCAAATTCCTTTTTCAATTCTTCCTGCTGCTTTTGTAATTCTTTGCTATCACTCTTTGCATCGTCTGATTTTTTTGCAAGCTCTTCTTGTTTTTTTGCAAGCTCTTCCAACTTATTTGCAGCATCGTTCATCTTTTGCTCCACTTCTAATTGCTTAAATAATTCAAGACTGCGGTCAAGTTCTTTTTCCAAATCTTTATTATCCATTTTCATCTGCTCCAGCTGCTCACGAATTTTATCCTTATTCAATTCGCTCAGCATTTTTTCAAGCTCTTGCATTTTTTGCTTCATCTCTTCGCTCATCACCTTGTCCATCAGTTCTTGCAATTGCTGTTGCTTTTCGGCAATTTTAGCATCTTCTTTTTTAAATTCAGATTGCTGCTTGTTATTCTTCTCATTTTGTTGCTTCATCTGATCTACCTTGCTTTGCAAATCCTTTTGCTTTTGCAAAAGGTCTTCTAATTTTTTCTTATCATCATAGTCCAACTGTTTTTTCTCAGTCATCTTCTTGAGCATTTCGTTGGTTTCGCGCTGCAATTTTTTTGCATCCATCATGGCCTCGCTCATCTCATCTTTCATGTCGCTGTTATTCTTTTCTTTTTGTGCTTCCAGCTCATTAAGCGATGGCGCCTTGTACACATGTGCCTGCGAACGTGCAGCTTTAGGCCCATTTACTCCATCATTATCATACACTTCAAAATAATATTCCAACTCATCGCCCGGAACAATTTTTAAATTATCCATGTTGAGGTAATAATAAAACTGATCTTGCGTAAGGTTGCGGTTGATGGCAATGTTTTCTCGTTTTACCTCCTGATCATGTTTGAGCGAATCGATGCCACTTTTGAGGTAGTGATAACAAAAATTTAGACGGCTGAATCCATAGTCATCATTAATAGCTCCACGAAAATAAATTTGCTTCAGCGATAAAGAATCATTTTGCTGCTCCACCGTTATTTGAGGATAGGCATCAGCAACTATGCCGATATTATAACTCATGGTGTCTTTGTTGAACGTGTTACTATTGCTGCTGATAACAGCGTAGTGATTGGCATTGCGAAAACTGCGCGTCAATTTAAAATCCTGCTCTCCGGTGCGCTCAGCAAATAAGGTAGTATCGTTAAACTGCATGGTAACTTTTTCGGTATTGCGTGCATTGTAATTCCAGGTAACCTGCGAGCCTGAAGGTATAATAAGGTCGCCTGTATTCTGATGCGTTTCGGGTTTACGGTTGATGTATGCAGGATAACGAACAAACAAACTAAAGTTCATAATGGTAGGATTGGGAATGGCTTTTAGCTCATACTCAATGCTGCTATAACCATCGCCTTGCAGTTGAAAGCGCGTATTGTCCTGTATGTTTTTAAAGGTGTAGTTAAAGGCAATGGTATTTTCTTTATCCAGCTTGAAACTATTGCCATCAATTTTTATATAAACATTTTCTGGAATTTCCTTGCCTTCTAATTTTACGTTCAATACATAATCTTCGTTTTGTATGGCCTTTAGATTTTTATTTAAAAGGATAAATTGAAACGGTGCAGGCTGTGCAAAGTAAGTGCGGTGTTGCAATAGTCGTTCGTTACTCTCGCGAAAAATACTTGGTGCAGCAAATAGTAAGATGAGCAACAAGCTTAAAGGTACCAAAGCATATTTCATATATTGCCGGTTCTTTTTAATATCGATGGCATTGGTAAATGGTACCGGTTTTAGTTCGGCAATTTTCTGATTTACTGCTGCCATTAATAAATCGGTTGATTGGCCTGCAACATCGCTTTGTTTTTTTAATTGCAGGGTATTGAACAGCTTATCGCTAATGTTGCTAAAGTGACTACCAATAATAGAAGCGGCCTGCTCATGCGTGATGGTTTTGCCAAGGTGGTACAACTTGAGTAACGGAATAGCAACAAAGCGCGCCAGGAAAAAAATATTTACTCCAACAAAAGTATAGAACATTAGGGTACGTGTGGTGGTATCAAATCGGCCAAAGTACTCGAGCAGCGAAATGGATATATAAAAAAATATAAAAGCCACTACCGCATATATCAATCCACGTATTAGTTGATTTTTGTAATACTTGCGAATGAACTCGTCAAGTTTTTGAATAAGCAAGTGATAATTATTCATTGTTTAAAAAAATTATGGTACAACAATTCAAATCTAGCTTTGCAAAGGTAACAGCAAAGCGTAACGAAAGTAGTTATAATACCATAAAATTGGTGTTAAAGAATGGTGAAGCATGCGATTGACCTGTTTAGAATTGTAAAAAACGCGAGACCGGTACTAATAAAAACATCAATTGGTCAAAATTGCTTAGGCATCAGAAAAAAAATGAACCTGCCCGCTCGTATTTGCAATTCTGATGAGCAGAGGTTTGCTTAGCCCCATCATTCTTAAAGAACAAATATCTTTTTCATTATTCTGTTTTAAACTTATTGTAAAATAATTTGGCTAAAGCCTAAATCGGTTTGCTATCAATTGCCACATGCTTAAGCATGTGGCAATTGAATATTATATAGTTGGCTTTAGCCAAACTAATTAACCCCCGATCGCTCGTCCGCATTTGCAAAACAGAAGCTTCATAGTCTGAATTTTCAATGCAGATGCTTCATGTTTTACTAGCCTGCATTTGCAATGCGAGTGCATCATTTTTTGGTGCATTATATATAATCAAGTCTAAGTGTATTTAGCATATCACTTCCACTCCGAGAATGTAAACAATGCAATTAAGATAACAAATGATGGAGCCGATTTACTCATCTTACTTTAGAAAATGATGCGTAGCAAAATTGTTCGACTTCACATCATACGCATACGAATTAAAACAGCATCATGTATAAAAGTATGATGCCTTGGTTATCGTTGCTAAACCAAATGTAATGAGTGGAGCGTAAGGAAAGTGGAGCGTTGTAATTAATATCACTCCACTACCACCTCGTACTCCTCCATAATTAAATTGGCAAGGAGTTTTTTGCAGGCTTCTTCTACTCGTGTTTTTGCAGTAGCTGCATCGGGGGCTTCTATTTCAAGTGTGATATGCTTGCCTATGCGAACATTCTCAATTTCGGGGATACCAATATTTTGCATGCTTGCTGTAACCGCTTTTCCTTGTGGGTCGAGCAAGGCTTTCATAGGCATAATGTTTACAGATGCTTTGTATTTCATAAAGTTTTTTTAATTAACATACCTGCCACAATTGACAGTATTATATACAGTGGAATGATAAATGCGAAGGCGGCAAATTTAAAAATTATTAATAGCAACACACTGCAAACAATAAGTGCATAGCGCAAAAAATTTGGTTGTAAGTCAAATGTTTTAAACTTAAGCGCGATTAAAGGTAATTCGGCAACGAGCAAATAACAAAGCAGTAAAATAACAAACACCTGCCCAAGTTGCAAATAGTGCAAGCTTCCATTTGACATAGCATTGTTCGTGAGTAGGTGTATATAATTACTGCCATCGTTGGCTTGCAAAAAAATAAAAGATGAAATGAATAAGGTATTTGCCGGGGTGGGCACACCAATAAACGAATCGCTTTGGCGGGTGTCATTATTAAACTTTGCCAGCCGCAAGGCACTAAACACTGGTATAAGTAAGGCACAACCTGCAACCAATAAAGTAAGTGCTGAGTGCGAGTTAATATCAGCAATAAATTGAGCGGATGTGGCCGGGTAAATAACTAAGGTAAAAACTATTAATCCGGGCAGGGTACCAAAGGTTACACAATCAGCAAGCGAATCAAGGTCTTTGCCAATGGGGCTACTTACATTTAACTTACGGGCAACAAAGCCATCCAAAAAATCTAGCAATGCTGCTATATAGATGCAATAAGCCGCTTGTTCTAGATGCCCATTGAGGCAATAGATAATACCCGTTACTCCCATTAGCAGATTGCCACAGGTAATCATATTGGGTAGTTGCGCTTTGATTTTCAAAAAAAATAATTTACGGTACGAAGGTAACGCATTAACCTTTACTGACAAGGTTGAGAGTTTTTGCAACAAGAAAAATTCCCGGACTATTTTCTTTATAATCTATAGGCAGTGTGGACCGCATTGCTTGGTTCAGAAGGAAATGAGCAGATAATTTTCATTGAATGAAGTCACATCAAAAGATTGAAGTTTTTAAGTAGCTCGAAGAGCAAAATATAGGAAAGGAATTCGGAGCATTCTGATTTCTGAGTTTGCAATTGAATAATGTAACACCAATGTTTGAGATAACAGTTTGAAACAAAGCATTGAAAAAAAACCTGGTCGGATGGTTGGAGACTATTCAAGATTTATGTTTTAATGTATTGCAGGAAATTTTGTTTAGCAATACCGGGTTTTTTAGGCAATAAAGCCCACAGAAGCTAATAACATTTTTCTTTTCACTCCAACAAACGTGGTCGCTCCTGACGGAGCTACAAGCAATATCAATTTTGATTCTTTTACAAAAAGGCCGCTCCTACGGAGCTAAAGACAATAATCGTTTCGACTGTTGCACAAGCATGTCAATACTAAGGAGTTAAAAACAATTTGTTTTTAATGCCACAAACAATCTTAACCAATAGCGCCAAAACCAAATTAATTTTTAATTTTGTTCATCGAATCCTAGCTCCATAGGAGCGTCCCGTTTGTAGCCGTTTGTAGAAATCCCCCGTTTAAATCACAAATATGCCAAACACATATTCACAAATATATATTCAGATTTTTTTTGCTGTAAAAGGAAGAAAAAATTTAATAGCCCCGCAATACCGTGAAGATTTGCATAAATACATTACAGGTATTGTTCAAAAACGAGAACAAAAATTATTATCAATATTTTGTATGCCAGACCATACTCATATTTTAGTAGGGTTAACACCGTCTATTGCAATTTCAGATTTAGTAAGAGATATCAAAGCGGGCTCATCCAAATTCAATTGGCAAGAGGGATTTGGAGCATTTTCGTATTCAAAAAGCCAGATTGATAACGTATCCAAATACTTTTTAAATCAGGAAGCTCATCATAAGAAAAGGACCTTTAGAGAAGAATATATTGATTTTCTAAAGAAGTTTGAAATTGAATATGATGAACGATATTTATTTGATTGGATAGAATGAATCTGGTCGCTCCTAATGGAGCGCCTTAATATTGCATCTTCGCTGGAGCGCTCGGTTTGCAACCTGTTAATTATCCAACAAATTAAAGATGCATTGATAAAGATCAACAAAAAGCAACAAGCTTTTGTCAATATGCTTGCAAGTCAAATTTTTACTATCTTTGAAAACATAATAATACACCATGCGCGGTCGTTTACATTTTCTTAATTCACCACTGATGAACATAAAAACACTCGCTTTCGGGATAGCCGGATTTATTACGCTATCCAATTTACCTGTCCATGCACAACTATTTCCAAAATACAGTAACGAGTTTCTTTCGATTGGTGTGGGTGCGCGCGCACAGGCAATGGGCAACAGCGTGGTTGCCAGCACCAATGATGTAACAGCAGGATATTGGAATCCGGCAGGCCTGGTGCTTAAGCAGGGCGATATGCAGCTAGGCTTACAACACGCTGAATTATTTACCGGCATTATCAAGTATGACTATGCCGCCTTATGTGCACCTATTGATGCAACTCGTGCCATTGGATTTTCGATGGTGCGCATGGCAGTCGATGATATTCCTGACACTACCGAATTGATAGATCCCGATGGCAATGTAAATTACGATAAAGTAAAAAGTTTTTCGGCAGCCGATTATGGCTTTATCATTTCGTATTCGAAGCAAACAAAAAAAGCAGGTTTGCGTTATGGTGGCAATGCTAAAATAATACATCGCAGGGCTGGCGATTTTGCCAAAGCTTGGGGCTTTGGCCTCGATGCCGGTTTACAGTATGACAAAGGCAATTGGAAGTTTGCTGTGATGGGCCGCGATATAACAAGCACGTTTAATGCATGGACATTTAACAGCGAAAAATTAAATACCGTGTTTGCTCAAACCGGAAACGAAATTCCTGAAAATGGCCTTGAGCTTACTGCACCAAAAATAATTCCCGGGGCCGCTTATAGTTGGAAAATAACCAATAAATTTAACCTGCTTACGGAACTTAATGCAGATATAAATCTGGATGGCAAGCGCAACGTATTGATAAAATCAAATGCACTCAGCATTGATCCTCATATTGGTGCCGAAATTGGATACGACAACTTCCTCTTTGTGCGAGCCGGTGCAAAAAATATTCAGAAGGTGGAGAATATTGATAAATCGGTTTCAACCGTTTCGCAACCAACCTTGGGAATTGGCTTAAAAATTAAAAACGTTAGTCTTGATTATGCTATTAGTAATATTGGCAGTCAGGCAGGTATTCCTTACTCGCACATCTTCAGCTTCCGATGGAGCATTATCAAACAGAAAAAAGAAAAGAAGGAATAATGTTTGTACCAACTAAAGCATAATTATGCTTTCGGAATTACCGATTAATGAACCAACAGGCAACAGAATAAATTGAACCGTATGAACAAATGAGAAAGATTACGCTACTTATTTTTTCAATCATTGCAGGTCTTGGGCTTTACGCTCAGCCCTATGGTAACGAATGGATAAAAGTTACACCCGGCAATCCTTACAGCGATCAGGACTATTTTAAACTTGCCATAGCCAGAGATGGTATCTATCGCCTTAGTTACAACGATTTACAACTGGCCGGCTTTCCATTGAATACCGACCCACGCGCCACACAGCTCTTTGCCTATGGCAAAGAGCAATACATTCATGTACAGGGTGAAAATGATGGAACATGGAACCCCGGTGATTACATAGAGTTTTTAGGATTTAAAAATGATGGAAGAATTGATACGGCTGTGTACCTGCAAGCTTCGTATCAAAAAAACAATAAGCTTTCATTATTTAACGATACGGTTTGGTATTTTCTTACCATAAACAGCTTATCAAATACGAACAAGCGTATGGTGTTAGAAACAGATGTAAATTATAACAGTTACCTGCCATCGCCCTTTTGCATGACCAATAGATTTGTTGGGCAACCGACCAATTATTTATACTATCACGATGGCTACCACGACTTTTATAATACATCACTAAGTGCCTATGTAGATGGCGAAGGTTGGGCAGTGTTTGATTTAAAGGCTACTACTGCAGCAACCACAAATACCTATACTATTCCTACACCCAATGCATTCAATGGCAATCCTTGCATTCTTAAAACATTAATTGCAGGACGCTCGGCTTATGATCATAATTATGAGATAAAGATAAACGGGAGCGTGCAGGTAAATGATGTAGTGTCGGGGAGTCAATTTAAGGAGCATGATATTTATTTTACAAATGGTAGTGGTAGTGTAAAACTTGATTGCAAAGCATTTCCTAACCCAGGGGGCGATGATAATCCGAATTACTTCTGGATTCGTTACTACGACCTCACATATGCGCACTCCTATAATTTCAACGGGGAAACTCAAAGTTTTTATGCTGTTGATGCGCGACCATCATTATCTTCTGCAAAATCACGTATTAGTTTATCCAACCTTGCCTTAGGACAACCACTGATATACGCTGTTAGCGGAGATACGATAAAGAAAGTACCTTCAACTTTAAATGGCAACGTGCTTGAAGTGGTATTACCAACCAATCTTCAAAACACAAAAACGTATATTGGTACCGATACAAGCATCATAACCAATACAAACAATGCCCTCAATTTTCAGAAAGTAGATTATAAGGATGCCCCTATTGGCAAGTTTCATAATTATGGTTTTAATACCTTATTCGATTATTTGCTTATTACCCATAGGCAATTTTGGAGCGAAACCGAGGCCTATAAAAATTACCGCACCAACAATCCTATAAAGAACTACAATGTACTGCAAGCAGATATTGATGAACTAATAGATCAATTTGCTTATGGGGTAGTAAATCATCCGCTATCGATACAAAACTTTTGCAATTATGCATTTGACAATTTTAGCGGGCAACCACGCAATGTGTTTTTAATAGGCAAAGGATATGACCCTGCCGTTGCTTATACAGTAAAGGCAAAACCCTACATTCCCACATTTGGACACACCCCCAGCGATATCATGTTAACCACCAGGCTTAACCAGCAAGACCCCATCATACGCCCGCACATGGCCATAGGAAGACTGCCGGTTGTAGCTGGCTACGAGGTGCAAGACTATCTTCAAAAAATGCAACAGTACGAAAGCGCTCCCAAACAGGAATGGATGAAAAATATATTGCATTTTGCAGGAGGTAGTAACCCCAATGAAAACTTTACCATACTCTCGCACATGAATGGTTTTAAAAATATCATTGAAGATACTTGCCTTGGTGGCTATGTGCGCACTATTTCAAAAACCATAAACGATCCCATTCAAATTAATCTGAGTGCCAACCTCCAAAATATAATTGATAGTGGAGTTACCCTTATGACCTTTTTTGCACATGCGGCAAGTTCAAATTTTGATATAAGCACGGATGTGCCATCATCCTGGAAAAACAAAAAACGCTATCCATTAATTGTAGCGAACTCCTGTTATGTAGGAAATATCCATTTATTGAATCGCTATGCTGCCGAAGATTTTGTGATGCAAAACGAAAGAGGAGCAATTGGTTTTATTGCACAAGCTTCGCAAGGATATATTTACACCCTGCAACCTTACACTCAAAATCTGTATAAAAATATAGCCTACTACAACTATGGACGCAGCATTGGCGAACAAATGCTGTCAACCATAGACACCATAATGATTAAGTTTAATGAATATGGACTGGGAGCTTTTGAAGCTGCATCGGTAGCCTTAGACATGGCCCTGCTTGGCGACCCGGCTATGCATTTAAACTACGCAGAAAAGCCTGATTATATTGCCAAATCAAGCGACATACAAATTTCACCGCCAAACTTAAACACTTCGCTAGATTCGTTAACCTTGCGTATTACCATTCGTAATATTGGCAAAGCTGCTGTGTCGCCATTGAATGTTAGGGTAACACGCGTATTCCCAAGTCAAGCCATACAAGACACCTTGCTATCACTTCCTTATGTAGCATATACAGATACCGTTACAGTAACCTTGCCTGTTGACAGGGCTCAGGGTGCTGGAATAAATACCTTTATGTTTGACCTCGATTATAATAACGAAATTGACGAGAGTATAGAAAGTAACAACTTTGCTAGTTTACAAGTGCATATTAAATCGAATGATATTAATGGATTGTTTCCTGTTAAGTATGCTATCATACCAAACAACACAACTACACTGGTAACCACCACCGCCAATCCACTGGCACCTCCAACTAAATATGTTTTTCAGATTGATACAGTAGATTTTAGTGAATGGCCAAGTCCTTTTTTTCAAGAGCACAAAGTAACCGCTCCGGGTGGCATAGTGAAGTGGGCATTGCCCTTTACCCTCACCGAAGATCTTGTATACTACTGGCGTGTTGCTCGCGATAGTGTGCAGGGTGATATAGAGCATCCTTATTGGGACGAGCTGTCATTTGTTTACAAGCAAGGTAAAACGGGATGGTCGCAAGGACATACGTATCAGTTTAAAAATGATGATTACAAAAACATAGAATGGAGCAGACCTAATAAGAATTTCAACTTTGTTAGCACAGGCAGCATACTCAAAGCCAACAACAATAATTACAACGATAATTTTGCGGTCAATTTTTCTATCAACGGAAAATTGGAGGGATACAACAGTTGTTTTTCTTCAGGATCAACATCGGCTATTAATGTAGTTGTAATAGACGAGGTATCACTTATTCCATGGAATAACCGCGAGCCAGGGCGCAGTTATGGAAACTATAACAATACAACTTCGGTGTGTAATCCAAATCGTCCTGATAATTATTTTGTTTTTCCATGTGATGTCAACAAGTTTTATTCTGACAGCCTTGCTGATATGTTATTAAACAAAATTCCGAATGGAAAGTATGTGTTGATTTATAATGTAAAAAATGGGTGGCGCAGCAAACTTAAGCCTGTTGCGGTTAATGCAATAAATTCGCTTGGTAGCCAGGTTATTAATTTTATTCCTGATGATAATTGCTGGATTTATTTTTTCCAAAAGGGAAATCCAAATTTCGCGGCAAGCGAAGTAGTAGGTGACAATGCCAATCCGCAAGTAAGCATTCAGGATACTTTAGGTGGTAACTGGGATCGTGGATTTATATTCAGCGAGCGTATAGGGCCCGGAGTGAAATGGCAAAGCCTGCATTGGGAAAACGAAAATATCGAACCTGCCGATTCAATATCGCTGGATGTATTTGCCTTAGATGGAAAAGGAAATCAAAAATTAATTATTGATAATTTGTCACCATCAACAAATGATGTGTTTAATCTTGATCAGTTGGTTAACGATACCACAATGAATTATATGCGCATGGTAGCATATATGCAAGATACCAACCCTGCACCCGACCCGGTGTTCTTAAAAAAATGGCAAATATTTTTTCAGGAATTGCCCGAGGCCATGGCCGATCCATCTTTGCATCTTTTTGTTTCAAATAGTAATCCGCAAGAAGCAGATACCATAACCATAAGCACTGCTATTAAGAATATAGGTAACGAACCAATGGATAGTATGTTGGTAGCATTTTATGTGTATGATAAAAACAACAAGCGTATAGATTATCCATCGGTGCGATATAAAAAACTTAGCCCGGGTGATACGTTACATTGTAGCATTCGCATATCAACCATGGGGCTGTCAGGCAATAACACGTTGTGGATAGAAGCCAATCCGGTTAATGATCAATTAGAGCAATATCATTTTAATAACTATGCCAGTATCAGTTTTAAAGTAAATGCCGATATCACCAATCCGTTGCTCGATGTAACTTTTGATGGAGTACACATTTTAAATGGCGATATTGTAAGTGCCAAGCCGGGCATTCGTATCAGCTTTAAAGATGAAAACAAACTTTTGGCCATGGATGATACTGCTGATTTTTATGTTACCCTGGCAAAGCAAGGAACGTTTCAACCGCCACGCTGGTTTTACGAACCAGTAGAAGGAACAAGTACAAGTCCAATGTTGATGGCATGGCGAAAAGCAAAATTACCGTCCAATAAATTTGAAATAGAAATAAATCCTGAACTTGCCGATGGTTTGTATGAACTGCAAGTGCAAGGAACCGACAAGAGCAATAACCCGAGCGGTGTAAGCAATCACAAAATCAGCTTTGAGATTATTAATAAGGCCAGTATTACACACATGATGAACTATCCCAATCCGTTCAGTACAAGTACACGTTTTGCATTTACCATTACAGGCAGCGAAGTGCCTGAGTACATACGCATACAAGTAATGACGGTAAGTGGTAAAGTAATTCGCGAGATAAACACCGAAGAGCTAGGACCCTTGCACATAGGTCGCAATATAACACAGTATGCATGGGATGGGCGAGATGAGTTTGGCGATCAACTTGCCAATGGAGTTTACCTCTATCGTGTAATTACTCGTCTCAATGGCGAAGGCATTGAGCATCGAGAAACCGAAGCCGATAAATTTTTTAATAATGGCTGGGGCAAAATGTATTTGTTGAGGTAGAATGTTTATTGAAATAATTAGAGTTGGATATTTGATTTAAAACAACATGAGTAAAATAATAATTGAAAAAGGCGATATAACAAAAATAAAAGCTGACGCTATAGTAAATGCAGCTAATACAACATTATTAGGAGGAGGCGGAGTTGATGGCGCCATTCACCACGCAGGTGGAAATGAAATAATGGAAGCATGTCGTAAAATAGCTGCACAGCAGGGTGGGTGTAAAGTAGGCGAAGCGGTAATAACTACAGCCGGACTATTGCCTGCTAAATTTGTGATACACACCGTAGGACCTATTTGGAATGGTGGAAAGCAGAATGAAATGGAACTCCTGGGAAGCTGTTATCGCAATAGCATGCGGTTGGCAGTAGAAAACAATTGCAAAACAATAGCCTTTCCGAGTATAAGTACTGGCATTTTTGGCTTTCCAAAAGAGGTGGCTGCGCAAATTTCTATCAGCACTTTAAATTCTGTTCTTCAAGATGATGACAGCATTGATCAGGTAATACTGGTATGTTTTGACGATGAAAATTTGAAGAGGCTAAAAAATGAGCATGAAAAAATCAGCATTGGCTAAAGTAAATATTGCTGAGAGCTATTCAATAATATCATTACAAAGAGGCAAAGCCAATCTCTCTATTACTTAATCAGTTTAATAACCTCGTTGTAGTTTCCATCGTTAATAGTAAGCAGATATACTCCTTTCGGAAGTTTGCTAATATCAATGCTATTGTTTTCTCTGGATAATATATAGTTATTGATCAAGATCAGCTGAGTTGAATACAATTGAGCATTTACAACTGATGTAAGTCCACGTATGCTAATTACTTCGCTTGCAGGATTTGGATAAAGAGCAAATTTGTTTGTTGCACTATACATAGTATTAATGCCGGCAAAGGTGCAACTGGTAGTATCTGAACAGGAGCCTACCGAAATTTCAACGGCAAAATTACTTAGGTAAGGTTCTACAAACTGAAACAGTTCGATTCCCTGTGCTACCAGCGAATCGTTGGCGCAGTCGCGCCACAGGTAGTCTGCACCCGCAATAAAATTAGCAGTATATACGCTTCCGTTTTTTACAAGCACAGGATTGATGTTGTAGCAGGGGAATAATTTATAGGTGCTCATCCAATAATTAGAGCCGTTGCCATTTCCTGTAAGATAAATACCTCCCGTTTTGTCAATAGCTAGGCCGTAAACCTGATCGGTTAAATAACCATTTACGGTGTTCATCACATGTGTCCATTTTGTATTTCCAAGGCTGTCATAGCATGTAGTTATTATATCCCAATTGCAGCCATTACAACCCGAATAATTTCCGGTCATTACAAATCCACCATCGTAAATTTTTGCATCGACAAAATTAAATCCTTGATTGGTATAAACACTGTCAAAGAGAGCAATACCATTAAGATCCATTTTTATGGCAAGCGGAGTTACTAAACCAAAACCTAAATCGGTATTGCCGGCAATATAAATTATATCATTTTGAATGGACATAAATTTGATATCTGTTGGCAGGGTATGTACTACTTTATTCCATTGTTTCACCCCGGCCGAATTATATTTAATTAGCACATCATGCTTGCCAAATATATCCTTTGACATGACATACACATTTCCTGCCTGATCGGTCTCCACTTCGGTGCCGTTATCTTCGGTAGTCCACTGTCCACCAAATGTTTGATAGTATCCAAACTTACGCGACCATACGGTATCACCATTGCTATTGTATTTTACAAGAAGCATGTCATTGGTTGTGCCATTCTCATCTACAAATCCGCATGCATAAACATTATTGGTGTCATGCACAGCTACATCGAGGCCGTAATAAGGATCGAAACCATTTTTTGGAAAACTGTTTCCCCAAACCAATTGCCCTCCCGATGAAATTTTTGCTGTATAAAATTTACCGAAAAACTGATCGCCATCCCAGCCAGTAACATATATATTGTTTGACTGGTCAAAGGTAAGAGAGGTTGCAAACTCGCGGTTACCAGTGGGAGTATTGATTCCGGTAGCCCATATTTTATTACCGAGGGTGTCAAATTTTTGTACCAAAATTTCATATTGAGAACCTAGCCCGTAGTACGTCCCTACCGTTACTATTTCATCATTTGCATCTAGGTCTATTGCATTGGGTGTATAATTAATAGTGTCTGTATTATAAAAAAGCGTGTCACCAGTATGGCCATATTTTCGTAAGCCTCCTACATGACCAAGGGTATATACGTTGCTATGCGAATCGGCAACAATAAGACGGCTTTCTTCAGGTGTGTCGCCATAAAAATGCCATTGCAACGAAACCTGAGAAAAAACATTTTGACAACCAACTACCAACAGTATAAATACAATTCTACTAAGCATAAACTTTTTTTGCAAAGCTAATCGTTTTAATCAATGGTCTAATCTTAATAGCATATTTAGTATCAGTCAGGATTTATTTTTAATCACCGTTGTCTGATATTAGTTTAACAACTTCAATATAACTAAATTTATTGCCTCTGCAATTTACTAATAGCAGTAACTTGAAGATGTTTTGCAAAAGTGATACGGACTTTTTCTATCTTCGTTTTGCCAAGTTGTTTTATGCAAATGGAAGGTATCGTTAATAATTTAAACCGCACTAACGGCAATGCATATGTGTGGTTCATAAAGCTAGCACAAGCAAAATAATCGAATCGAATTTACAATCGTTATCTTTTTTTCGTAATCTTGTTTTTAATTCCGGGCTACCATACATGTAAAAACCGATGTATATAGTTGCGCACACGTTACTAAAACCAAATTTCTTATAGGATGAAAAATTATTTGATAGCGTTCGTTTTGTTTTCTGTTACAACAACATTTGGCCAAACAGTGGATAGTGTATCGGTTGATTCAATTACTGAATCGCAAATGCAACTAGTGAGAGAAACGTATTGGGCTGAAATTAAACCAATAGGTTGGGTTACTGATTTTGAAAAACTATTTACCCCTGCAGAGGTGCTTAGCATTGATAGCATGCTTTCGGTTTATGAACAGGAAACAACCAATGAGATAGCTCTTGTTACACTTGACACCAATTATGTAACCAAAGCGTATTTTGATGAAATGGCATTGGTGCTTGCACAAAAATGGCAGGTTGGTAAAAAGAATAAGGACAACGGCATATTAATAGCCATCTCGCGCATACACAGGCGCATTCGTATTTGCAATGGAATGTCTATTCAAAAAGTTTTGACCGATGATGAAACCAAAACGATAATTGATAAAACCATCATTCCTTTTTTTATTGATGGTAATTATTTTGAAGGTACCGTAAAAGGGATTCAGAGAATAATGCAAGAACTAAAACAAGAAAATAAATGAATGGCCTTACCAACCGAATTCTGTGTTTAAATTTGTGGATAGCAGTATTTCTAAAGTAGCTGTTATGGTTTCAGATTATTAACTAATCTTAAAAAATGCCTTAGGAGATAAACGTATATAATAAACCTTGCCAAATTATATTGCTTACCTAACAATATCAGCTGTCAAAATTAAATTGTATAATTGTTGCAGAAAGAAGCGTCATACTAACCTAACTAATTTGACCTTTGTACTAAATGAGTAATCAAGAGTTTATATTGCTGATAATCTAAATCGCGTAATGTTTTATATTTATAATTGCTAATTAATTAAAATCAAAAAACCATTAATCAAATGACATTTGACCAAAAACTAGATCCAAACACAGGCCCTAAGCGCATACTTGCGCTTGATGGTGGCGGCATACGTGGTGCCTTGAGCCTTGGCTACCTCGAAAAACTTGAGCAGGTATTAAAAGCGCGGCATCCGCATATTGAAAATTTCAGACTACATCATTATTTTGATTTAATAGGCGGCACCAGCACCGGATCAATCATTGCTGCAGCATTGTCTATTGGCATGTCGGTAGCCGAAATAAAAGACAAATATTTTGTGCTGGGCGAAAAAATATTTGGCGAAAAAAATAACTGGTGGAATATTTTTGAATTTGGTAAAGTGATGAAGGCAAACTTTAGCGCTGAACCACTCGAAAAAGAATTGAAGAATCTATTTGGCGATTATACCCTTGGCGATAGAGAACATATAAAAACAGGATTGTGCATTGTAGCCAAACGTGCCGATACCAATAGCGTGTGGCCACTTATTAATCATCCGGGCGGAAAATATTTTAATAGCACAGTAGGTGCTAACAGCAATATACTATTGCGCAATGCTATACGTGCTAGCGCTGCAGCCCCAACGTATTTTTTACCCATCTCCGTTGATGTAGGTCAGGGAATTATAGGAGCCTTTGTTGACGGTGGTGTGAGCATGGCCAACAATCCTGCGCTCGAATTATTAAAAGTAGCGACTTTAAAAGGTTTCCCCTTTCACTGGGAAACAGGCGAAGATAAGTTGCTGCTTATTTCGATAGGAACCGGTATGAGCAAACTTGAAAAGCTGCCAAAGGATATCGAAAAAAATCATCAACTTAAGTGGGCGCAGCAAATTCCTGATATGTTGATGCAGGATGCAAGCTGGTCAAACCAAACTATTTTGCAATGGTTGTCGCGCTCGCCAACTGCCAAAATTATTGATGGTGAAATAGGTTCCTTAAATGATGATTTGCTGACCCCTCAGCCGTTATTACATTATTTACGCTACAATGTAACGGTGTCTGCAGCAGAGCTTGAAAAAGTTACCGGCCAAAAGTATTCTCCTGAACATGTGGAAAAACTTACCGACATGAGCAATGCAAAAAATTGTAGCGAGTTGTATAGCATAGGCTTGGCAGCAGGACAAAAGGAAATATTAGAAAGTCATATTCCAGTAGTATTTGATTTGAAATAATTTCGAAACATTGCAGCTTTAAGTTTTAAAATTGCTAACTTGGTTTTATGAAGGCCGGTGATATAATATATCACCGGCTTTACTGATTTATGTCAGCTATTATTTATGCGATGGTAATTATTTTTACAAAATGGCAGAGGTCGGTTTATAAGCCCTTCATTTGCAATGCCATTGATTTGTATTATTGCTCTTTTAATAATTCTCCCTCATGCTACCAAAGTTTAAGTATGTACAATGGGTTTTTGATTTTAAAAAGCAATAATAGTTGTGATAATAGTTAGCGTAAAGATTAATCAGAAAGCAGCACATTCATATTATGGAGTATAAACAAACAGATAAGATGGGACACAATAATGGAGTAAATATTTCTGTACTTAAGGTGTTGCAGTTTACGGTCTTGCTCTCAATCATACTTTATTTTGGGAGAACGGTATTTATTCCTCTTAGCATAGCGCTGCTCTTTAGCTTTCTACTTTTCCCCATTTGTTCGATGCTAGAAAAAAAGGGATTGAACAAAAGTCTGGCAATTGCAATTTCGCTCTTTGGTATGACAATGTTATTGGCAGGTATTTGTTATATACTTTTTCTGCAAGTAGCAGGCTTTGCTCATGAGTGGCAATTAATTAAAACAAAACTGTTGGATAAACTATCCGGATTAGAATCATATATCGTTTTAAATTTTAATTATTCGAAAGAACAACAGGCGACATGGCTAAGTAATTTTGCCGACAGCAGCTCAGCGCAATTATTTCCTTTTTTGAAAACCACTTTTTATTCAATGTCTGTAACATTGGTTCTCATAATTATTATTCCGGTATTGTCTTTTCTCATTCTTTACCACCGGCATTTACTAATAACGGTATTGTACGAATTGTTTCCATTGAGCAAAAAGGAAGATATAAAATTAGTAATGCGCGAGGTGGTTCATACCTATTACAGTTTTATTAAAGGCATGCTAACTGTATATCTCATAGTCGGAGTGCTTAACAGCATTGGTTTAGCCATAGTCGGAGTGCCGCATCCCATCTTGTTTGGTTTTACGGCTTCCATACTTACCTTTATTCCTTATGTTGGAATAATAGTTGGTTCGCTGCTGCCTATTTCAATTTCATGGATTGAGTATAATACCATTTGGCATCCTTTAGGAGTAGTGTTTGTTTTTGCCTTGGTACAATACCTTGAGGCTAACATAATTTTTCCTGTTGCTGTTAGTCGCAAGTTAAAAATAAACAGCCTAATTACCATTCTTACAATTATAGCTGGCGGTATATTATGGGGTGCTGCCGGCATGATTTTGTTTATCCCTTTTTTAGGAATAGCAAAGTTGATAGCAGATAAAACCGAAAGCCTGAAAATAGTATCGATTTTACTTGGCGATAGTGAGTCGGCAAAAAAACCAGATAATTGATGCAATCAAGAAAAGTAGTAAAAGGGAAGAAGTTACGAGTGGCAGGATTTTGAAATTGCTAAAATTTTGATTTTGCGCAATTACGTTCCTCTACGATTTATCTGTTAGCGAAGTGTATTGATTCACAACAACTCCCTTTAGTCATTCATTTTTTCGCGCGAAAGTTTTTGCAATATTTTCAATCCAATAAAATCAACATTTTTTGAAACCGATGATAATACAAATACTCCTGTATGATTGGTTTCTACAAAACCAATATAGGCGCTGTATCCTCCGGTACTTCCTTGTTGCCATACTACTCTGTTATGTTCGGCTCCAAGCGAATTTATTTTCCATCCCAATGCAATTTCGGTATCTTCTTTTTTATCTGTAAGCCGCAGTCGCGCATTATGAGTGTAATCAAGTATGTTTACGTAATCATTTTTTTCCTTATTCAAATTGGCCGAAAGAAATTTCATCATATCTGATGGCGTAGAATGCAGACCACCGGACGGAGCCAGCACATCATACACCCAGGGTGACGCTTCCCTTCCTTTCCGATTATAACCTGTAACCAACCTGCTTTTATTTTGCTCTGAGAGTATTATTTCGGTATCGGTCATTTTTAGTGGTACTAAAATGCGATCGGTAAGCAGTGTATCAAATCCTGTTTGCATTTTTAACGAAAGCGCATGGCCCAGCAAGGCCATACCCGTAGCGGAGTATTCATAGTCATACCCTAGTGGCTTGCTAAAGTTGTGATTCTTTAAATAGGTATAGAGATCTTCTGTTTGATACCCTCCATAAGGATTTGATTTATTCTTTTTTAAATTGGATGGATAGGCCGGCAAACCGGTAGTGTGTGTAGCAAGATCACATAAGATTAAGTATTGTGGTTTTGATGATGGATCAGGAAAGCAAACATAAGGGGTGAAGTCAATTTTAACATTAGCCTTTTGCTCCTGCATTTGCCCAAGTTGCGATGCATCATCTGCTTTCTTACAAATTATTTCGTGGTATACAGGAGCCGGTACATTTACCGGAAGCATATCCTGTAGTTTCTCATCCATTTTTACAATCCCCTTTACACTCATTTCGGCATAAAGCACCGAAGTGAATGTTTCTGTAATTTCTCCAAGTTCAAATATGCTGCCCGAGTCGGGCGTCTGTTTGTTTCCTTTACTTGTTTCACCATAGTAAAATATTTTTTGGCGACCATTATCAAAAATACCTATAACCAAAGATCCCGGTTTGTTTTGCAAGTATGCTTTTGCCAAACTATCTGAAAGTGTTTTAAATGGGTTTTGCGCGCAGGCAGTTAATGAAATTGATAAAAGCAGTAAAATTGTTTTTAATTTTTGCATGTTGGTGTTCTATTAATTGATTTTACAAAATTAGGTCGTTTAGATTATAAATATTCAAGGCAGTTCACTTTGCTACTAATTGGAATGTATCCAAACGCTGATACCATGAGCCCATATAAATATTGGTTGTCTTCATTTTGCAAATAAGATGTAAGGAGTTTTATTTTATCGGTGAAAAACCAACACCGGATAGTCGGCATATGATGTTATGTTTTTAATAAGGTCAGTGTGAAACAATCTGTACAGAAAACCGTGCTTCTCCATATACACCGCAAGTACATCGGCATGCGACTCATGCATGTAATGTTCTGTTGCCTGTGCAGTATCCTCATTAACCATGCGATGAAAATTAATTTTCATGCGAAAGTCAAATGCCTCGTCAAGCAAATGAGCAAACGTATGATAGAGCTCCTGATTTCCGGGTGTATCTTTTTCACTGACATGCATTGCCGTTAAGTTCGCATTAAAGGCCGAAACAAATTCCTGTAACTGACCTATCTGAATTTGATCACCGGCTTTGTAGCCGGATAAAAACACCATGTTACTAATTCCCTTGAAAGTGCACACCTCGGGCACGATAAGCGTGGCAGCAGCAGCATTGCGCGAAATGCGGTAGCTGTGGCTGCCAAAATAAAATTGGAAAATATTGTCGGCACCATTGGTGCCACATACAATTAAGTCAAATACTTCGGAGCTTTGGGCAATGTCGCTATCGGCATCTTCAGCATTAGAAAGCATAAGGTCATAGTCACATGCTACTTCAAATTCGTTTCTCACATTGGCCGCTTGATTTTTGAGAATTTGCTCTACTTCTATTCTATTGGCATCGAAAGCGGTCAGCATTTCAGGCGAGTTGAAGTCATCATAAATTACCGGCAGCGACAACACATGTGTCAATGTTATTTGCGCCCCGGTTTTCTTGGCAAGGTATGCAGCATACTCCACCGCATTGTTGGCAGCATTAGAAAAATCGGTAGGGCATAGAATTTTTTTTATAGGCATTGCTATCATGTTTAAACTTAAACCAAATTAATAAATCATATATCTTCTCTTTCTTTTCTTTTTGCTTCTGCGTGAGTGTGCTTTTGCAAAAAACTTTGTAGCCGCTCGAAAACGCTGTCAACTAAATGATAAATTTTATCTTCAACTTTACGCTCAGTTTTAAGAACAAAACGCTGAAGCAAAAGCGATATTCCATAAGCAAACCCTTCTTTCAAAAAGTCTTTATTATTCAATTTGATTCCGGTAAAAGAGGAAATACCATTCATTATAATATTGGCAGGCTTAAGGTCCTCTTTTATTTCAAGCAAATCTTTTTTTAGCTGCTTTTCTTGATCTTTGGCTACACCTTTAAGTCGGCTTATTTCAAGCTGCAACTGCATTAAGTTTTCAATTTTGTTCATCTTTGAAATAGTTTTTTATGATGCTGTTCATAAAGGGAGTTCGCAATAATTTTTCTCGATTCCAATGCAACAATAAACCTATCACGAAGTAGATTCCTGCGGTGGCTATAAATCCCAAATAAGTCTTGCCGATATATTCAGCAATAAAATAAGCAAGACCGAAACTTGCAAACACAAACACAAAAAAGAAAATAAAAGAGATGATCAGGTTTGACATGACTGATGACAATACAGTGCTTGTTTTTTCAGCAACAATCAGTTTCAGCAACTCCTGCCTTGTATTAATATACTCCTCAGCATGTTCAATTAAATGTTCAATTTTTTCTTTTTCTTCAGTTATCATCGTGTTTCATTTATGAAAGGTAAATGTAAAGTATTAAAATCCCGATTTCGCGAGTTTTGTCATTTATATAGATGATAAATCTCATAATCCGGCAAACCATACACGGTGCGAAAAGTATTTTTCGCAATCTATAATGCAAATTAGATACTATGAGCACCGCGTATTAATTTCAACTTGCATGGCCTGCATAATTGATGCAACAGTATCAACAGTGCTGAAGGTGTAAAAGGCAAACCGGAAGAGCAACACGGAGTATGACAGCTAAATAAAGCCTAATAGATTTCAAGTGATAAATATCAATCACTCGCCACCTGGCAAGCATACCCCCACATCATTATATGCCCATTGCTATAGATTCTTTTGTATGCGAGTGAAATTTTGTCACACTTTACCTGTTGGCATTGCTTTTGACTTGCCCCACTCTAACAAATATTAAATCAATTAATCTTATGGCTACTGGCAAAATTTCGGTTCAAACGGAAAACATTTTTCCCATTATCAAAAAATTTCTTTATAGCGACCACGAAATATTTTTACGCGAGTTGGTTAGCAATGCAGTTGATGCTTCGCAAAAAATTAAAACGCTTACCAATGTTGGAGAGAACAAAACCGAATTGGGGAATCTGGAGATAAAGATTGCGGTTGATAAAGAAGCCAAAACCATTACCATAGAAGATAGTGGCTTGGGTATGACAGCCGATGAGGTTGAAAAATATATCAATCAGGTAGCATTTTCAGGTGCCGAAGAATTTCTCGAAAAATTTAAAAATGAAACAGAAGCCAACCCGATAATCGGCCACTTTGGCCTTGGATTTTATTCAGCATTTATGGTTGCCGACAAAGTGGAGTTTACCACTAAATCATACAAGGATGCACCTGCTGTAAAATGGAGTTGCGATGGCAGTACCGAATACACACTTGCGGAAACAAGTAAGGATGAACGCGGCACAACCATAACACTTTTTATTAATGATGAAAACGCAGAATTTCTTGAAATGGTTCGCATAGAAACACTTTTGGATAAGTATTGCCGCTTTCTGCCAGTGCCAGTATTGTTTAATGAGAAGCAAGTAAATAACACAGCCCCTGCATGGACTAAAAAACCAGTCGACCTGGGCCAGGAAGACTATAAGAGTTTTTATAAAGAATTATATCCGATAGCCGAAGACCCCCTCTTTCACATTCATCTCAATGTTGACTATCCATTTAACCTTACCGGTATATTATATTTTCCGCGCCACAAACGCAATAGCGACATGATGCAAAAAAACAAAGTGCAGCTTTATTGCAATCAGGTTTTTGTTACCGATAATGTGGAAGGGATAGTGCCTGAATTTTTAACCCTGTTGCATGGGGTTATTGATAGTCCCGATATTCCGCTAAATGTTTCGCGAAGCTATTTGCAAAGCGATGGCAACGTGAAAAAGATAAGCTCGCACATTACAAAAAAGGTAGCGGATAAACTGGATGAAATTTTTAGTGAAAAGCGAAACGAATTTGAAGAAAAGTGGGATGAGCTTGGCTTGTTTATCAAATACGGAGTATTGACCGATGATAAATTCTTCGACCGTGCAAAAAGTTTTACTCTGCTCAAAAGCAATGCCGGCAAGTATTACACACTTGAAGAGTACAATACCCTTGTAAAGCTAAACCAGGAAGACAAGGATAAAAAGGTAATTTATCTATATACCCATGATGCTGTTGCACATCATACATTAATTAAAGCTGCTACCGATAAGGGCTATGATGTTCTTTTGTTGGACGGACAATTGGATACACACTTTATTCAAACGCTTGAGCAGAAATTAGAGAACGTACAATTTGTACGTATTGATTCGGATGTGATAGACAACTTAATAAAGAAGACAGAGAAACCGGCATCAGCATTAAATGCTGATCAAGAAAAAATGTTGAAGGAGTTGGCAGAAAAAATTGTTGTGAAAGAAAAATATCAAGTTCAAATAGAACCCATGTCTCCAACTGATGCCCCGGTATATATAACGCAAAGCGAATTTATGCGAAGAATGAAAGACATGAGCAAAATGGGCGGAGGTTATGATTGGATGGGAGTGATGCCCGAAAATTATAATTTGATACTTAATGAAAATCATCCATTGGTATCAAAAATTATAGTTGATACGGATGCTATTAATCAAGAGCAAGTAATGAAGCACGTAATAGATTTGGCATTGTTGCAAAATGGACTTCTAAAAGGGGAAGATCTTACAGCATTTGTGCAACGAAATTTGGAGATGTTAAAGAGCAAGTAATAATTTAGCTAAGTACTTTTTGTACAGGTGTAAATTTGATATAGGTATTTTATAATTAAGCCAAACTGCTTTAATGCGTTATTCTATTATTAAAATAGAAAATTTAAATTCCCCTGTATAGTATTTGAATTGTAAACTACATAATAATAAAATGGTGTTTGCAATTTTTTTACATCTAATGTAGCTACATGAAAATTTAAAGGCATTAAGGGTGCATATGCAAAGTAAATTCCTAAAGACATTTTGAATTTTGAAAAACTATGACCAATTGACAATCTAGTTAATAGGTTGGGAGAAATAGCGTGATTATGATATTCTTCCAGGTAATATCGGTAGATAGTATTTTCGTAATTTGAAAACCCACTAATACTCCTATCTGAAATGAACAAATCGTTGAGCTTTAGACAGGCTCCCAATCCGAAATCTAAGTTTACAAATAAATTTTTGTAATTATAAATCTTTGCTTGCCTGAAAATATTTAGTTCTAACTCGGGCTCATCAATTGTTCTAATGGGATAGTTAAATTTGAAATTGTGAAAAATATCTAAACGGAATGATTACTTTTTTGTTTTTTAGTAATATTTCAGCACCTACATTATAGCTTTTATTTTTAAGTAATCGGTTTAGTGAATAAGAAACTCCCGGATTCAGGTTATATAAAGTTGTTTTTGACCCGTGTATAGGTTATGAATGTGGCTGGAAAATTTAGCAGTTTGTAAATATAGTTTTTGAGATTGAAAATTGCAAACATGAACTGAAACGGAATCAGGCTCTGCTGAGGAGCAACCTGCCAGGGATAAGTTCATGCCGATGGAATATCGTGCCCTAACGGACGCATCAATTTGCGTCCGTTTTTTTTGTTGCCTGTAAGAAGTTGATATTCTTGAGGCTCCATGCCTAAAAAAAACCTTATGCTGCGGCAAATTCATGTGGTGTTAGTTGATTTAATGATTGATGCGGGCGCTTGGTATTATATTCTTCAATCCAGTTATTTGTTATTTCCTGTGCATGTTTAATGTTTTTAAATAAGTATGCATCCAATATATCTTCACGATAGGTGCGATTGAACCGTTCAACAATGGCATTTTGTTGTGGTGCTCCTTTTTCAATTTTACTCCAATTTATTTTTTTGTTATGCAACCAAAGCTGAAATGCTTTCGAGGTGAATTCAGGTCCGTTGTCAGGGCGGATACTTATTGGCTTTCCGTCTATTTCAATGCGTTGTTCTAAAAACTCAATAACACTCTTTGCTGTGATGCTGTGTGCTACACGGATGCTAAGCATTCGCGGTTATATTGCTCTACAATATTCAATGTGCGTATTCTTCTTCCATCAATTAAGGCATCGCTCATAAAATCCATACCCACTCTATGTTACGTGCCAGTGGTACTGCAATCGGATTCTTTGGGTTGTCTTTTTACTCTACGTTTTAATTTTTGGTTAATGCAAATCCATATCGCTCATACACTCTGCGTATGCGACTGCTGCCTATTGCTGGCTGTTGTTTTTGAATTAACCGGATGACTTTCATTCTTCCTTTTCTGCTGAAGCCAATGGTTTGTTCTATGACTTGTTTTAGCTCTTCATCTTTGTCTGGCATCAGCTTGCGATAGTACTTGCTGTTGCGTGAGCACTTTAAAATTTTGCACGCCTGCGTGCGGCTTAATTGTCTTTCTTCAATGCGGTAAGATAAGCATTGCTCTTTTGCAGGCAGGCGTTAAAACTTTTTTCGAGCAAGTCTTTCACTGCGTCATGCTCTCCAAACTCAAGTTGGCATACATTTTTTTTTAACCGCGCATTTTCGTATTCCAAATCCTTTAATCGCTTGAGCTCGTCTACTTGCATTCCGCCATAGCGTTTCTTCCAAATGTAAAATGTCTGATCAGCTATGTTGTGCTTTCGACATATCTCCGTTACTTTTAATCCTTGTTCCTGCTCTTTCAGGATTCCGATAATTTGTGATTCAGCTTTTGCACTATGCCGAAAGTCCTGTTATTAGTGTAATCAATAATAACAATAATGATGTGCAAGAAGTATCATATCAAAATGGAATTGACTTTGAAACTTTCTTGAAATTATCAAAAGAAAGGAATGATAAAATTGAAAAACTTTTGCAAGGTAATGCAGTCCTGAGGAACAACTAAAATCAAAGAATAAGGAGCTCAAAAGGCTCAAGAGATTAAAGAAACAATTTACCTTATAAAATCAAAATGAATTATTGCTTAACGTTATGAGATTACGACAACCCCGTTATCCTTCCATCGCTAAGAATATCCATATTCTCAGATGCTGGTATAGCAGGCAATCCGGGCATGCGCATCATTTCTCCCAAAATAGGAATGATAAAACCTGCGCCTGCAGCAAACTCAAATTCGCGTACATTAATAATAAAGTTGCGAGGGCGGCCTATTTTGGTTTCATTGTCGCTAAACGATTTTTGTGTTTTTGCCATACAAACCGGGAAGTTGTCAAAGCCAAGCTCTTTAATAGTTTTGAGTTGTGTCCTCGCGGCACTTGAGTATTCAACACCATCGGCACCATATATTTCGGTGGCAATAGTTTTTATTTTTTCTTCGATACTCAATTCCCAGCTATACAAGGGCTTAAAGGTGTTAGTGCCTTTTTCTATCACCTCCACTACGGCTTTAGCAAGTTCCTGTGTGCCATCGCCACCCAAAGCAAAGCCTTTGCTTACTATTGCGTGTACCCCAAGGACCTTACAAGATTCAACAACAAAGTTTATTTCTTCTTCGCTGTCATTAGCAAAGTTGTTGATGGCTACTACCGGTGTTAAATTATACTTCTTGCAATTTTCTATGTGCTTTTCAAGATTCTCGAAACCAAGTTTTACGCGTTCTATCGAAGGCGTATTGTATGCTTCTTTTTTGGCACCACCATGATGTCGCAATGCACGTATGGTGGCCACCAAAACCATGGCATGAGGTTTCAATCCCGAAGCCTGACATTTTATATTTAAAAACTTTTCGGCACCCAAATCGGCACCAAAGCCTGCCTCGGTTACTACATAGTCGGCAAGCGACAACCCCATTTTAGTTGCAAGTATAGTGTTAGTGCCTTGAGCAATATTTGCAAAAGGACCACCGTGTATGATTGCAGGATTACCCTCAAGCGTTTGCACCAAATTTGGCTTAATCGCATCTTTTAGCAGCAGTGCCATTGCCCCTTGTGCATTGAGGTCGCGGGCAAATATGGGTTTCTTATCAAAGGTAAATCCGATAAAAATATTTCCAAGGCGCTGTTTTAAATCATCAATATTTTTGCTCATGCATAGTATCGCCATTACTTCGCTGGCAGCAGTGATATTAAATCCATCTTCGCGTGGTATCCCGTTTGCAGTGCCACCAAGTCCAATTACAATATTGCGTAGCGCACGGTCATTCATGTCTATAACCCGCTTCCAAACTATTGTTCGTGGGTCTATACCAAGTGTGCGCGATTTGCTTTGCAAATTATTATCAATTAAAGCAGACAGTAAATTGTTTGCTTTTTCTACTGCACTAAAGTCTCCGGTAAAGTGCAGGTTAATATCCTCCATAGGTATAACCTGCGAGTAGCCTCCTCCGGCTGCACCACCTTTAATGCCAAACACCGGACCTTAGCGATGGTTCGCGCAAAACCACCATGGCCTTTTTGCCAATAGCATTAAGCCCTTCATTAAGTCCTATGCTTACAGTGGTTTTGCCTTCGCCTGCCGGTGTTGGGTTAATGGCCGATACCAGTATGAGTTTGCTCTTGGCAATTTTTTCTTCATTTATTAATTCGAGAGGAAGCTTGGCTTTGTGTTTACCATAATATTGTAAATCATCATTATTGATATTTAGTTTTGCTGCTATTTCTTTAATATGCATTATTGGTGCAGCTTGTGCTATGTCGATGTCGCTTGGTACAGGATTTTTTCTCTCCATAAATTTTAAGTTTGGTGTTTGAAAATTGTGTTTTGCAATATTAGAAAAAAAAGACGCATTCAAACATTGCTTGTGTTGCTTGAATAATCAATAATTAACTACAAATGCCAGAATATTCTGTGTAAAATAAATATGGTGGATATAATGGTTATGTCTTACACCTCTACCAAGGTGCCCACTTTTTCTCCCATTACCAAAGCGAAAAGATTTCCAGCTTTATTCATATCAAAAACAATGATGGGTAATTTATTTTCTTCGCATAAGGTAAAAGCGGTCATGTCCATAACCTTAAGGTTGCGATCATATACTTCTTTAAATTTGAGTGTCTCAAATTTCGTTGCACTCGAATCTTTTTCAGGGTCAGCGGTATAAATTCCATCAACACGTGTGCCTTTCAATATAACATCGGCCTCTATTTCTATTGCACGTAACGATGCTGCTGTATCAGTTGTAAAATAGGGATTCCCAGTGCCGGCACCAAAAATTACGACCCTGCCTTTTTCCAGATGCCTTACCGCACGTCTTCGTATAAACGGTTCGCATATTGCCTCCATCTTAATAGCTGATTGTAATCTGGTATTAATTCCATTTTGTTCAAGGGCACTTTGCAAGGCCATGCTATTTATAACTGTGGCTAGCATACCCATGTAATCTCCCTGCACCCGGTCCATGCCTCCTTCGGAGGCTTGTAACCCTCTGAATATGTTTCCTCCTCCTATTACAATGGCTACTTGCACTCCCGAATCTACTATGCGTTTTATATCTTGAGCATATTGTTGCAATCGATTATTATCAATTCCAAATTGCTTAGCACCCATTAGGGCTTCTCCGCTAAGTTTTAGTAGTAGACGTTTATATTTCATATTGTTTAAGGGGAAAGAGTATGAGCACAAAGGTATTAAAATTTGAATTTCATTTTTATTGAAATACAAGAATGATTCTAATAACAATTTTCATTTACATTCCCGTAAAAAAAATAATGAACAATGCTTTTGGCTGATTGTCATTATTTTTCATTGAAAAAAAATTGCCATGTCAATTATTTTTTCTTAATTACACACGTTAACAAAAGCCTTAATTCATCAATTTCAATTTCTGATAACATCAAAACTTGTTTGCAATAGTTGCGCTAATTTGATTTGATGAATGGGTCTTTTTTAATCTTTTCGAGTGTTAGGCCAGATTAATGCATCTGTGTTGTAACGCCCTCAGCCCCTCGATACCAACTTAGATAAATATAAATGCTTATGAAGAAGAAACCACTACAATTAATTTTGATGCTTTCTGTTCTTGCAATTATTTCGCTTACAAGTACAAAAGTGTATAGCCAAACCAATTGCCTTCAGTTGACTATCCTCCTTCAGCCACATGCGCCATGCCCCTGCACCTTGGCCGATGCATGTGGTGGACAGCCTCCTTACCAATTTACTTATCTGTGGAGTGATGGCAGCACCAACCAATGTCCTTTACCGTTTAGCCCGGGACCTTATGTGCTCACCGTTACCGTTACTGATAATGGAGGAAGTACCGCATCAACAACGGTTGTTCGAAGGTGCTGTGAACTAGTTTGTCCACCCGATACTACTATCTGTTTCGATGTGCCCGATTCGTTGGTAACTCTTAGCTTGCCTACTTATGTGCAGGCCGGTGGCTCAACACAAGGGCAACCCGGTTCCGATTGCAAGTACGATTCGGTTTGGAATAATTCGACAGGAGTGTTTCCGGTAGGCACAACGGTGATTACATGGTCAATATTAGTTAATGGTCAGATTCTTACATGCAATCAAAATGTTACAAGATTGGCATCGGGCCCCGTTAATTTTAGTTGGGCAACTAATCCACCACCTGCAGGTGATGGAAAGATACATATTTGTAAAGGCGACCCTGTCTATTATTGGGATAGTGGCGCTGTCGGCATTATTGATTGGGAATGGTATTTCGGTGATGGCTTTGCCTCGAGCATGACCAATCCGGTACATTACTATAACATACCCGGAAATTGGTGGGCTGTTGTGATTGGCTACGATGCCTGTGGCAATAGCTATATCGATTCGGTAGAAGTTGAAGTTGACCCTTCCTCAGGGCCGGAGATAAAATGTATTTCTGTTCAGTGCCCGGGAGATACTGCTGTGTACCGAACCAACGCGTGTATTGGTGCTACTTATTTATGGAGCGTAAGTGCCAATGGAACTATATTAGGATCCAACACGCTCGATTCTGTTGTTGTAGTTTGGAATTCAGGCCCGGTAGGTACCATTTCATTAATAGTAACCAATTGTCCTGGAGTGTGTACAAGCCCCAGCGTAAGGCAGGTATATATTGTGCCGCCTACAATGAATATAGAAGGCGATACGCTTATCTGCCAGGGCACACCGGCAACAGATTATGAAGTAGAATGTATTCCGGGCAGCACCTATAACTGGACGATAACTCCGCCTGCTGCTTATTTATCGGTTGATACATTTATGCATCACATTACCATCAATTGGGATACTTCGTATACAGGCCCCGTTACTATCAATGTTAACTATAACAATATACTAACCGGAAGCGGTTGCCTGCTCGATGGTGCTTTATGCACCAACGATTCGGGCTGTGGGGGCAACGCAACGCTTAATGTAATGATTAAACCTGTTTTTAAAATAACAGGGCCAGCCAAATTGTGTGTTGGCGTAGCCAATACAACCAATCCTTTCATTGCTAACTCGGCAAGCACCTCCTGGTATGTACAAACTCCCGGAGGAACATTAATTACTGGTTTCCCCAGCGGAACTATATTTAATACTTATACCTGGGATACGGTAGGTTTTTATAAGGTAAGCGCTACCACTCCTGCCGGGCCGTTTTGCAACGATTCTGTTTTTCTAATTGTGCAGGTTGTCCCAAATCCACCTCAGCCTATAGTAGCCGGACAAGATACGGTTTGCGATAGCACATCATATACATATAATGTTACACCAAATTATTTAGGGGTTACTTATAGTTGGAATGTGGTAAATGGAATTCCTGCCGGTACAACTACTACCCTTGCTCCATCTTTATCTATTCAGTGGAATGCCGGAGGCGGGTCAGTAACTGTTTCGCAATTTCTTACCAACAGCCCCAATTGCCCGTCTGACGACACCACTATTAATGTGACTATTTATCCACCCATTGTGCCACCAACAGTATTAGGGGTTGACTCGATGTGTAAAAAAACTTTTCAAACATATTATTTTAATAATGGCGCTATCCAAACAGATGCTGTTTATACATGGTCTATTCAGCCTTCGTCTGCTGGTGTTATTCAATATACGAATAGCAAAGACACCGTTATTATTAAATGGATAGATGAAGGAGTTGCAAATGTTAAATTAAAGATTGATTTGTGTGATGTTGATTCGGTTTTATTTCCCGTGTTTGTAGATAGCCTTCCACCAGTACCCAACATCAGCTTTTTGCCGGCTAATCCTTGCATGGGCAATGTGGTTAATTTTTCTACTACAAGCAATGGCCCGGGTTGGCAATGGTTTTGGAATTTTGGTGATCCAAATGCTACTATTCCTAATCCTAACACAGCTACCACACAAAATCCTACGCATATTTATACAGATGCAGGCAGCTATACAGTTCAGTTGTATGTAGTAAATGCAAATGGTTGTGCCGATACTGCTTACGCTACAGTTCAAGTAGACAGTGTTCCCCAATTACCAATCGTTACAGGAGATGATTCTGTTTGTGTGGGAGAAACGGTTACCTATTCATTCCCTCAGCCACTACTTTCAGGTGCTCTCTATACCTGGTCTGTTTCTGCTCAGGGATTTATTTTATCAGGACAAGGTACCAATAGTATTACGGTTAGATGGCTAACAGCCTCTCCAACAAATGCGTCCGTAAACTTGACTGTAACAAGCAAATGTCCCATAGTTGTGCCTCCCTTTAATGTAATTATTAATACGCCACCAACCCCATCTTTTACCTCTACTTCTCCACAATGTGCAGGCAATCAAATTAACTTTACCGGATCAGGTGGAGGCTCTTACGCATGGAGTCTCCCCGGTGGAAGTCCTTCCACTTCTACTATCTCTAATCCGGTGGTTACGTATGCTGCCTCTGGTGTTTATACTGTTACGCTTGCAGTTACAGATTTGAATGGATGTACTGGCACTGTAACTAATACGGTTACCGTTAATCCCGGGCCAACATGTATTTATGCTGCAACCAGTGATCCTTTGCAGGTGTGCACTTTCCCAACTACGGTAAACCTGACAATTGGAAATAACGGTAGCTATACATTCTTATGGAATAATGGAAATACCAATGCCTCTTTCAGCACTTCGATAACAGGGCCAACTTCATTTTTCTGTACAGTAACCAATAGCAATGGATGTACAGGCCTATCCAATACGGTGAGCTTTATACAAGACACCTTGTGCCTTCCTCCGGATACCGGTGATTGTGTTCCAGATGTAACTTGTGGTACCATTGATTTTACATGGACACCACCCATCTGCAAAACAGTCACATTTACTAAAACCGGAACAGCCACATTTACCAGCTGGAATTTTGGTGATTTAAATACAGACACTGTTACACCTGCTACTCATACATACGCTGCCATAGGCTCTTATGATGTTACGGTGTATGGACAGTGCAGTGGCACTATCTTCCCATCAGGTGCAGCATGCACAGCCACTATTTATGAAACCCACTCCGTAGTTGTTCCTGTAGAGCCATGCTTTACCTACGATTTCGTTTGCGTTGGCAATACCATATTTACTAACCTTAGTAGTTGCTCCTGTTTCCTTGGCTCAGCAAGCGGATATACCTACAATTGGTACCTGAATGGCAGCGGAACTCCATTAGTACCTCACCAACACCACCACAGCAACTTTTGGTCGGAACTAATATAGTAGTGTTTACGCTTACTGATATTTCAACGGGTGCAGTTTGTTCAACCAGTCATACTTTTACAGTTCCATTGCCAATTATTGCGGCCTTTACTGCTCCTTCTCCAATTTGCATTGGCACAGCAGTAAATTTTGTAGATGGTTCTTTTGGTGCATCGTCTACTCGTTTGTGGACTTTTGCTGGTAGTGCCACCCCGGCATCTTCTGGTGCCCCATCTGTTTCTGTGTTATATACAGGTGCTGGCGGTATAGCAAAATTATTGGTGACAGATATTTATGGTTGCATTGATTCGATCTCGCAGCTCATTACGGTTAACCCTGCAGGCTCTGGAAATATAACAGTAGGTACATCCTCATGCGACTCCATTCAATTGACCGCCTCAGGTACGGGACCATTTACGTGGTCAAATGTTGTTCCTCCAAATAATGTAAATCCCATTTATGTTAAGCAAAATGGATTTTATACCGTAACCGGCACCGACCCTGCATTTGGCTGTCCATATACATCCTCTGTAGGTCCCCTTACTATTAATGCCAGTCCGGTAGCTACCATTATTGGACCCACTAACTATTGCCAGGGCGAAAATCTGGATCTGAAAACCTCAGCAGGTGGTAATGCGATAACGTATTCATGGGTTCAAACACCAACAGGTTTGGTTGTGGGCACATCTGCTAATCTTTCTATTCCGGCTCCAGCCCCAGGAACGTATACCTATACCGTTACTATAACTGCGAATGGCTGTACTTCAACAGCTTCTGTTTTAGTTACAATTGATGGCGTTCCATTAGCCGCTTCAATCGATTCTACTGGTTCGCTTACTTTCTGTGAAGGCGATTCAGTTATGCTTTTTGTTAATCCTCCGTCAATTGGTGGCACGTATATCTGGACTAAGACCCCTCCGCCATTAATTACCGGAAACGATAGTGTGTTTTGGGTAACTCAAGGCGGAACATATAATGTTACCGTTACTACGGCTAATGGATGCGCGTATCCTGCCATAGCGCCCGTTCAGGTTAATGTATGCGATTTGCCCTTAGTAGGTATTTCGGGTGATACAGTTTACTGCGAAGGCGAAGACATTATTTTGGAAACTTTTCCCGGATATACCTATCAGTGGTATTATAACGGAATCGCTGTGAGTACACAGTATTTTGGTGTTACTGATACAAGTTATATAGTTACCATCCCTGCTGCTTTTACTTCTTATAGCGGATCGTACTGTGTGGTAGCAACAAATAATTGTGGTTGTGTTGATTCTGTATGCGTCAACGTAGTTGTTAATCCAAACCCGGCAACTCCGATTATTACTGCCTACACCGGCCCATATCCTGGCACTAATCCTGCTGGCACTCCGCTTTGCGAAGGGCCACTATATACATTGGTAGTTACTTCTTCGCCAACATATGGTACAAATATATCGTTAACTTGGAATACCGGTCAGGTGGGAACACCTATTCCTGCTGCTTTTGCAAAAACATATACAGTAACCGCTACAGATACTACCGGATGTAAATCTTCTGCATCGGTTATCGTAAACCCATTGCCCGATTTAAGTTGTGCACCGGCTGGTTGCTACGAATTTTGTGAAGAATGTGGTTCAGTTACTATTCCTGGTCCCGAAGGGCTTGCCACATATCAATGGGAGCAGCTCATAGGAACGAATTTCGTATTCTATAGCTCCACTCAAAACATAACCATTAATGTTCCTGGTGGAATATTCAGGTTAATTGGATACAACAGTTTTGGTTGCAGCGACACCTCGCAATTATTAAATGTTAGTTTCTATCAATGTTGCGATTCAGACTCATGTAATCTTATGATTGATGAAATTCACACGAATGTTACTTGCTTTGGCTTGCAGGATGGTAGTATAACAGTTACCCCAACAGGAGGATCGTTGCCATATTCTTATACTTGGAATGCAGGCACAATTCTAACTGCAACTGACGGAAGTGTATCTACCGCCTCAGGATTGGATGCAGGAACCTATACGATTATAGTAACTGATTCTTTGGGTTGTATCGATTCTATTTCTGTTAATATCACCCAGTCACCGCAAATTATTTTGAATGTTGTTGGTTTTAATTCTTCGTGTGGAGACACTTGCAACGGGTCCATTGTTATTAATGTTGATAGCGGATTCTCCCCTTATAATATCCTTGTTTTAGGACCAATCATTACCGATACGGCCGTATATTTAATGGATGTAAGCGACACAGCCTATGGCAATGGAATGGGGTCAATTTCTTATGTTCTTGATAGTTTATGTGCGGGAGTTTATGCAGTGATAGTTACAGATAGCAATGGTTGCATTGCAATAACGGATGTTATAATTCAGGATTCTGCCTCACTTGTTGTTACCTATGATTCTATTAATGTAACTTGCTATGGCGGAGCCGATGGGGCAATTGATCTTATGGTTTCCGGTGGTTTTCAACCTTATACTTATCAATGGAATAATGGTAGTACGGACGAAGATTTAGACAGCCTGAGCGCAGGAACTTATACAGTAACAGTTACTGATTCTAATGGATGCGAAAAAACAGTAATGATTAATATCACGCAGCCGCCTCAAATGATCTTAACATTAATAGGACATGCCTCCGGTTGCAGTGATACCTGCAATGGATATATTGATATTTTACTGGATAGCATGGTAACCGCAGTTAATATTCTTGTGCTTGGGCCTAACCCCGGTGATACTGCATTAAACGTTGATAATATTTCTGCAGGCGTTTATGGTGCGTACGACAGTCTTGGATATGGATACATTTCTTACATAGCCGGATATTTTTGTAATGGAACATATATAGTAGTGGTTACTGATTCCAATGGCTGCAGCGTGATGGGTGTTGTTGACTTATTAGATCTTGATCCATTGTATGCAGTTGAAACGGTTACGAATGTGAATTGTTATAATGAGGCGACTGGAGCTATTGATATCACTGTTATTGGAGGGGTACCGCCTTATACTTTCCTTTGGAGTAATGGTAGCACAGAAGAGGACATTGATTCGTTGGTAGCCGGAGTGTACACAGTAACTATTACGGATAGTTTGGGATGCACGTTTACCTACCCCATCGAAATTCTCCAAAACCCACCCTTTACCATTGGCAAAACAATCATCCCCAACATGTGCCATGGCGATAGTACAGCCCAAATATCCGTATATATAAATGGCGCTACGCCTCCTTATACGTATCAATGGAGCAATGGCGCCACCACCGCCATCAACAATTATTTGACTGCAGGCACATATACACTTACAGTAACAGATAGTTTAGGATGCGATACGATCATGACCTTCTACATATTCGAGCCTAACATGTTAGATAAGAATTTCACGATTACCCAACCATTATGTGCTGGCCAAACAGGTAGCATAAATATCACAGCCTTTGGCGGCACGCCATGGAGCGGTGCAGGCATACACGCAGCAGGCTACGACTATAGCCTTGATGGTGGAGCAGTTCAAAGCAGTGGCTTGTTTACAGGCATAAGCTCAGGTACTCACACGGTATTAATTACGGATAGCAACGGCTGTAATCTGGCAGTTGTATTTACCATCACAGCTCCGGCACCACTTATTTGTGGTGGCAGCGTAAGCAATGCGATGTGCAACGGAGGCAGCGATGGAATGATAACGAGCAACATAACCGGAGGCACCGCCCCCTATACATACAGTTGGAGCACGGGTGCTACTACCCAAACTATAGGAGGCCTAGCGGCAGGTGCGTATACAGTAACGGTAACTGATGCCAATGGATGTACCATGAGTTGCACGTATAATATAGTAGAGCCACCTGCCATAACCTTTACCTTAGTTGTTTGCGATAATATCAAATGTTATGGTGGCAATGATGGCAAGGCATGTTTAAATAATGTAGTAGGAGGCACGGCCCCATATACCTACCAGTGGAATACGATTCCAGCACAGACTACCGCCAATGCAACCGGCCTAACGGCAGGAACATGGACGGTAACCATTACCGATGCCATGGGATGCATGACAACCGGTTCGGTAACAATTAGCCAACCATCGGCACCACTGGCATTAAGTGGCGTAGTAACCAATGTAGGATGTAACGGAGGCAACACCGGAGCTGTTAACCTGACCATATCAGGTGGCACAGCGGGCTATACAGTATTATGGAGCACCGGAGCCACAACCGAAGACATCAGTGGTTTATCAGCGGGAACCTATACGGTAACTGTTACTGATGCTAATGGATGTACGGTAAGCACCAATACGACCTACACCGTAGGACAGTCAGCCGCTATAGCCCTCAGCCTTGCAACCAACAATGTGAGTTGTAATGGAGGAGGCAATGGCAGTATAACCGCCACAGCTACCGGAGGTAGTGGAGCATATAGCTATAGTTGGAGCAATGGAGCTAGTACGGCCACCATCATCAATCTGGCAGCCGGTATTTATACAGTAACGGTAACAGATGGAAGTGGATGTACACAAAGTACAAGTGCCATCATCATAGAGCCAAGCGCCTTAAGTTGCATTTGCAATGCAAGTGTAACCAATGTAAGCTGCTTTGGTGGCAGCAATGGCAGTGTAACAGCACAACCCATAGGCGGTACCCCACCTTATGGATTTGTATGGAGCAATGGCGCATTAACACAAACGATCAACAATTTAACAGCAGGAACGTATACCGTAACCATAACGGATGCCAACGGCTGTACCAAAGTGGGCACGGCCACGGTAACGCAGCCATCACAATTATTTGTGTTTGTTAACGGTACCAATCCGGCATGTAACGGAGCTAACAGCGGATCGGCAACGGCCATCGCCATAGGAGGTGCAGCACCATACAGCTATAGCTGGAACACGGTACCAGTAAAGACCACAGCCATCGCAACCGGCTTAGGCGTAGGAACGTATACAGTTACCATAACGGATGCCAACGGATGTACGGCAACCGCGAGCGTGACTTTAACAGCGCCACCGTCCTTGAATGTAACGAGCAAGAAGACCAATGTAAGCTGCCATGGCGGTAGCAACGGAACCATAACGGTAGTACCAACAGGTGGAACAGCACCATATAGTTACTTATGGAGCAATGGAAAAACAACGAAGTTTGTAATAGGCCTTGCAGCAGGAACGTATACCGTAACAGTAACAGATGCAGGAGGATGTACCAAGACATTGAGCGTAGTAATTACCCAACCAAGTGCCTTGTTGGCTTTGTATACTGTAACCAATGTAAGTTGTAATGGTGGCAGCAATGGCGCCATCGACTTAACGGTAACAGGCGGCACACCAGCCTATACCTACTTATGGAGCACAGGAGCCACGACACAGGATATTACGGGAGTAATGGCAGGCATGTATAATGTGACCATAAAGGATAAGCGCGGATGTATAAGCAATGCGATGGTTGTAATAACCCAGGCCAATGCAATGATTGTAAGCATCACACCAAAGAATCCAAAATGTAATGGAGCGGCAAACGGACAGGCAACGGCAAGCGTTTCGGGAGGTGTAACACCATATAGCTATTCATGGAGCAGCGGTCAAACCACCGCCTCAGCTACTGGCCTAGCGGCAGGAACCTATACCGTAACCATAACTGATGCCAACGGATGTACCAAGACACAGAGTGTAACGTTAACACAGCCAGCAGTATTAAGTTGCAGTGCAAACGTATTGCAAACCATAGCATGTAATGGAGCCACCACAGGCAAGATAGGCGTAACTGTAACAGGCGGCACGCCAGGTTACACATATACCTGGAATACCGTACCGGTAGCCACTACCGCGATAGTAAACAATGTAGGAGCAGGCACGTATACGGTGATCGTAAAAGACAAGAACAACTGTACAACCAGTTGCAGTGTGACGTTAACTCAGCCGGCAGCCATAACCTGCGATCCATTGACCATCACAGCGGTAAGTTGTAATGGAGGTAACGATGGAACAGCTACTGTTTCAGGAGTAACAGGAGGCACCGGCCCATATACTTACTTGTGGAATACCAGTGTTGCCCAAACTACAGCAACAGCTACAGGATTAAGTGCAGGTACTTATACCGTAACCATAACTGATGCCAATGGATGCACCAAGACCGCAAGTGTGGTTGTGACTCAGCCTACAGGAATAATGGCAGCGTTTACCACAACCCAACCTACGTGTCAAACGGGAATAGGCACCGCCACAGTAACAGCAAGCGGAGGCACCATGCCTTACAGCTATTTGTGGAGTGATGGTCAAACAACAGCCACCGCTGTTAACTTGCCAGCAGGTACCTACAGTGTAACAGTAACGGATGCCAATGGATGTACCGCACAACTTACAGGAATTATCATTAATCAGGGCAGCACGATAACAGCCAATCCATTAACAGGAGTAAATGTATTATGTAATGGAGGTAATAACGGCAGCGCAACTATTAGCGGCATTACCGGAGGTACAGCACCTTACAGCATCAGTTGGAATACGGTACCAGGCCAGGGCACGATGACCGCCACGGGCTTAACGGCTGGGACCTATACAGTAACCGTTACTGATGCACAAGGATGTATATATACGGCAAGTATAGAAATTACAGAACCACTAACCCTGCAACTGCAAGTATCCCTACTGTTGTACCAATCACCTGTACAGGTGGTGGCACAGCAAGTGCTACGGCACAGGGAGCAGGAGGCACTCCGGCTTACACATACCTTTGGAGTGACGGACAAACAGGTGCAACCGCCACAGGACTTGTGCCTGGCGGATATATCGTAACAGTAACAGATGCTAATGGATGCACAGCTACAGCCAGTTTAACCATAACAGCACCGGGTAGTCTGGTATTAAATATTAGTGGAACAAATGTATTATGTAATGGAGGCACGAGTGGTACAGCCACGGTAGTAGCCACCGTAGCCCCATCGCCTTACACGTATTTATGGAGCAATGGACAAACTGATGCTACGGCCACCGGCCTTGCATCAGGCACCTATACGGTAACAGTAACAGACGCATCAGGCTGTGTTGATTCGATAGAAATAGAGATAGTAGAGCCAAGTGCGATGATCACCGGCACGAGCCAGGTGAATGTAAAATGTAATGGCGCCAGCACCGGCAGTGCAGCAATAAATGTAGTAGGCGGAACGCCAGGATATAGCTATGCATGGAGCAATGGCAGCAGCACGAAGAATGTGAGCGGTCTTGCAGCGGGCACGTTTACGGTAACGATTACTGATGCCAATGGATGTACCATCACTGCCAATGTAACGATTACCGAGCCTGCAGCCATCGTAATTACGCCCCACCCAAACGGATGTGGCATGTAATGGCCAGAATACAGGCAGCGCCACAGCAAGCGTAAGCGGAGGCACAGCGCCTTACACGTATGCATGGAGCAACGGACAGAATAGTGCCACGATAAGCGGCCTAACAGCGGGCACCTATACAGTAACGGTAACTGACAACAACGGATGTACTGCAAGCAATGTATATGTACTTACTACTGCAAGCGCAATTGTAGTTAACCCTAGCCAAACGACTATCGCCTGCCACGGAGGCACGAGTGTATTGTTGGTTAGTCCAACAGGAGGCAGCGGCACGTATACGTATAGCTGGAGTCATGATGGTGGCAACACTACCAATACAGCTACCGTAACAGCAGGTGTATATTATGCAACGGTAACGGATAGTGCGGGTTGTAGTGTAACGTATTGCTTTGTAGTCAACCAGCCATCGGCCTTAGCATGTGGCATTACGCAAGTAAATGTAACGTGCAATGGATTAACTACCGGCAGCGCGACTGTAAATGGTACAGGCGGCACAGGACTATACACGTATGCATGGAGCAATGGTCAGACCATGCAAACTGCCACGGGCCTGGGCGCAGGAACGTATACTGCCACGGTAACCGATGGAGCAGGCTGTACGAGCACCTGCACGGTAACGATAACAGAACCTACGGCCTTATCGGTAGGTACGAGCAACACGAATGTAAGTTGTGTAAACCCAACCGGCACAGCCATGGCAGTAGTAGGCGGAGGTACCCCACCATATACCTATTTGTGGAGCAACGGAGCAACCACAAGTGCCATCAGCGGCCTTGCAGCAGGATCATATACAGTAACAGTAAACGATGCTAATGGATGCGGACCGATATCGGCCACGGCAGTTATAGGAGCACCAACTCCGGTAACATGCACAGCCAGCGTTACGCAGAGTATAAGTTGCAGTGGCTATCAGAATGGCCAGGCCACAGTAGTACCCGGAGGCGGCAATGGAGTATATAATGTAATCTGGAACACAGCTCCGGCACAAACCACGCTGACAGCTACGGGCATGGGAGCAGGAACATATACAGTAACCGTATTTGATAGCGATGGCTGCAGCAGCCAGTGCACGGTAACGGTAACAGAGCCGGGTCCGCTCGTTTATAGCTTTAGCACCGGAGGAGCCGTATGTCAGGGTGGAAACAATGGAACAGCAACCATAACTCCGGTAGGAGGTACGCCATACACAGTTGGCAATGCATATGTTTATTTATGGAGCAATGGCCAAACCACGCAAACAGCCACCGGCTTAAGTTCAGGAACAGTATATGTAACCGTAACCGATAGCTTAGGCTGTAGCCTTCAGGCAGCAATTATCCTGACCCAAAGTGCAGCCCTTAACTGCAACACTACCTGCACCCCAACATCTTGTGGTCAGGCATTAGGAACAGCAACGGTAAATGTATTTGGCGGCACCCCACCATATGTATATCAGTGGAGCAATGGCGGCACCAATGGCATCAACACCGGCTTAGTAGCAGGCGTATATACCGTATTAATAACGGATGCCAGTGGATGTACCACCACATGCACAGCAATGGTAGGACAGGCAGCAGCAATCCAGTATAGCTTACAAGTAACCAATGCATTATGTAATGGTGGCAATGGCAGCATCAGCATCACTAACCTGAATGGCGGCAGCGCCCATATGGTTATGTATGGACCAATGCCCTGGCGATACGATCGATAGCTTAAACACGAGCATCACGGCCCTTGCCGGATGGTATTATGTAACGGTAACCGACAGCAATGGCTGCACAAAACTTGATAGCGCTCAAATTACCGAGCCGGCCATCATGGTTGCCACAGCAAGTGGTATCAATGTAAGTTGCAATGGCCAGAGCAATGGCAGTGCCAGTGTAGTAACTACGGGAGGCGTTGCGCCATACAGCTATGCATGGAACAACGGAGCAAGCCAGAGCATGACCGCTAACCTGAGTTGGAACATATACAGTAACGGTAACAGATGTTAACGGATGCATGGCCACGGCCAGCATCGAGATCACGCAGCCGGCAGTATTAGATACGATAAGCACCAGCAGCACCGATGCCAATTGTGGATTGTGCGATGGAACGGGCACAGTGACTATGACAGGAGGCACAGCCCCTTACAGTTATCTGTGGAGCAATGGACAGACCACCCAAACAGGTACCAACTTATGTTCAGGCAACAACTTTGTACAAGTAACCGATGCCAATGGATGTGTAGTAAGTGTATGTGTGAAAGTAGGTGGAGGCACGTTTACGGCAACCCTAAACAGTCCAACGTATGCAGGCGGGGTCAACATCCGTTGCAACGGAGGTCTTGATGGCAGCATAAACCTGACCACCAACCCACAAGGCGCGTATACCTATACCTGGAGTAGCGGAGCAACAACCGAAGACTTGATGGGCGTAGGAGCAGGCACGTATACGGTAACAGTAAGCAATGGAGTATGTACCCAAACGGTAAGCATAACCTTAACGGAGCCGGCAGCATTGACAGCTACAGCCAGTGGCACCAATGTAAACTGGCGGAAATAACAATGGCACGGCTACGGCCGCGGCTATGGGAGGCGTAAGCCCATATAGCTATAGCTGGAGCAATGGTCAACAACGGTAACAGCTACGGGCTTAATGGCAGGCACGTATACGGTGACGGTAACAGACGCAAACGGATGTACGGCCACAGCAAGTTATGTGGTAACAGCACCTGTAAATGGTCTTAACATCACTGAAACGCATGTAAATCCAACATGTAATGGCAGCAGCAATGGCAGCATCAACATAACGGTAACAGGCGGTACCGCCCATATACCTACATATGGACAGGTGGAGCAACTAACGAAGACCGCACAGGCCTTGCAGCAGGATCACATACGGTAACGGTAACAGATGCCAATGGATGTACCATCACCTTGTGTGTAGTGTTAACTCAACCTAGTGCTATTGTATTAAGCCAAAGCTGTACTAATACTACTTGCAATAATGGAAGCAACGGAGCCTCAAGTGTAGCCGCAGCAGGTGGCACTGCGCCATATACCTATGTGTGGAATAACTTTGAAACAACTAGCAGCATAAGCAACTTGCCTGCTGGTACATATACGGTAACAGTAACAGATGCAAACGGTTGCAGCAACAGCAGCAGTTGTGTAATAACAGCACCAACGTCAATTGTTGTAGTTGTTGATAGCACAAGCAATGTAACTAACTATGGAGGTAACAATGAGCAGCATACATAAGCGTAAGCGGTGGTGGTGGCACTTATACATATCAGTGGAATACCATACCGGTAAGGACCACACAGGATGTAATCGGATTAACTGCTGGAACATTCCAGGTAACGGTAACGGATGGCGGAGGATGTTTAACGCAGGCAAGTGTCACCATAACACAACCACCCTATGTGTGTAGTAATGGAAGCCCATTCCATACCGAGTTCCCTAATCCGGTACGTATGGTAACGCGCAGGGATGGACAACACCGGCAGCAGGCAATAACATAGGTACTTACCTGACCAACCACTTCCCGGCCGCATTCCCAGCGAGTTTGGTAGTTGGTGGTGGTTGCGGAGGTAGCCGCACATTAACACTAAGCAGTTCAACCGCAGTACGCAATTTCCTAACCGGCCAACCAGGAACAGGAGGAGCAACAATACTAACTTCCAACCTGAATAATCCTACAAGCACAACGTTTAACAGTTCGTTTGCAGCCTTGGTAGTGAGCTTAAAATGAGCGTTGTATTTGATGCATATGATCCAAACTTTGCACCGTACCAACAGTAACGTTAGGCGACCTGATATATAACACGGCCCCATTTGCAGGAATGACTGTAACGCAAGTATTAAATGAAGCGAACAAGAAATTAGGAGGATGTTCAAGTCCTTACTTAACATCGGCTTGCAGCACAGCGGTATGGAATATACTACGTGCCTGGGCCGGTGGTGCGCAAGGAAGTACTGCAGGTATGCTTACCTGTCCGGCACCACCTAAGATGGCGAGTGGAACATTTGTGAATGAAAATTTAGCTACAGTTTATCCAAATCCGGGCGATGGTATACTAAATATTAGTTGGAATGCTTCGCAAAGCGGAAAGATAAGAATGGCAATATATGACTATGTTGGCAGTATTGTTTTCTTGATAGAAGAACCAGTTTTTGAAGGGAGAAACAATAGGCAATATAATCTCACCCAACTTGCCAATGGCGTATACTTGATTGATTTACAGATTGATGGAATGAGACAAAGTGTGAAATTTATAAAAGACAAGTAGCAGTTTTTTTTAAAAAACCGATAACAATAGCCCGCAGTTTTTGAATTGCGGGCTATTTTATTTTTAAGCAATCTTCCAAAATTGCAATTTTTGCTAATTATTCGATTAGAGGAATCAATATTTGGTCAGAGCCGAAAAAAATTTGATTTGGCTATTAACATTTCATACCTTGTACCCGTATTATATAGATGGAAGTAACTTAGTTACAATATATAGTAGCTAATTATTTCTCATTAACATAGGTATAATTAAACTAGCCAACAATGAAACGAATTCTACTTGTATTTTTTTTATTTGTGCTTTATGAACATTCAAATGCACAACTTACAGTAAATGGAACCGCTACACCAACCGCATTAGTAAATACGATTTTGGGAAATGGAGTTACGATTTCTAATGTAACCTATACCGGTGCAGCCAATGGAAAAGGAACATTTACTGCCACCAATACGAATTTAGGAATGACTTCGGGAATTACATTAAGTTCTGGAAATGCAGTGCAAACCGGGAATGCGGCAGTTTTTGCGAGTGAAAGTACAGGTGGGCAAAATTCTGGAGATCCAGATTTGGATAATATTGTGAACCCACAGCAAACATACGATGCAGCTATATTGGAGTTTGATTTTTCGGTGGCAAGCGATTCTGTTCAGTTTCGATTTGTTTTTGGATCTGAGGAGTATAATGATTATGTAAATACAAGTTTTAACGATGTTTTTGGCTTCTTTATTAGTGGTCCGGGAATAGTGGGAAACAAGAATATAGCCATTATTCCAAACACCCTTATCCCGGTTTCAATCAATAGCGTAAATAACGGAGGTCCTTACCCGGGAGTGTCTTCTGGACCTTGTACCAATTGTGGCTTTTTTGTAGACAATGTTGGAGGAGGAACCATGTATCTGGATGCTTTTACTACAGTTCTTCAGGCAAAATCGGCTGTATATCCTTGCGAAACGTATCATATTAAATTAGCAGTTGCTGATGTAACCGATCACATCTTAAATAGTGCAGTGTTTATTGAAGGAGGAAGTTTTAGTAGTCTTGGGCAAATAAACTTATATGCTAATGGAATGAGTGTAGCTAATAATGATACAGTTTGGGGTTGCCCGGGAGGTGTAGTAAATTTAAATTTAAATGCGGCAAGCAATTATAATTGGAGTACAGGAGCAACAACACAAAGTATTGTTGTAAATGTTCCTCAACTTGGTACAGTGAATCAGTATTCAGCATTTGTTACAAATCCTAATTTCTCCTGTTTCGCATATACCACTACGCTATATGTAGCAGCAGCACCTACGGTAGCAACCATCACACCCAACGGTCCAACCAGTTTATGCCCGGGAGGTAATGTTACCTTGACTGCAAACACAGGGCAAAGCTATATTTGGAGCACAGGTGCAACTACTCAAAACATTTTTGTGACTACCGCTGGTACATATACGGTAACCGTATCAAACGGCCCCGGATGTACTGCATCCAGTAACCCCTTGACCATCACGGTAGGAAGTGCTACTGCCACTATTACGGGACCGACTGCGTTGTGTAATGGGGCTGCAGCCAATTTACAAGCAAACCTGGGACAATCCTATTTGTGGAGTACTGGTTCTACAGATCAAATAGTAAGTGCAAGTTCATCTGGTACGTATACTGTTACTGTTACCCAAGCCGGGGGATGTACAGCCACAGCAAGTGTTACACTTGCTGTCAATGTAAATCCGGTTCCAATAATTGTCGGTCCACAATCTATTTGTCAAGGTGCACCAGCCTCTTTGAATGCCGGTAGTTACACGTCCTATTTATGGAGCAATGGGACAACAACACAAACTTGGTCGCCCTTAGCAACAGGCACATATACTGTAACTGTAACAGACGTAAATGGATGTACCGGTACAGATTCGCATACAATTGCAATTAATCCAAACCCTACACCAACTATCAGCGGACCAACAACTTTTTGTAGTGGAAGTTCTGTCAATCTAAATGCCGGACCAGGTTATGCAACGTATGCATGGAGCAATGGAGCTTCAACCCAAATTCAAAATTTAAATACAAGTGGAACATATACTATTACGGTAACAGACGGGAATGGATGTACAGGTACAAATTCTGTCACTATAATCGCAGTAGCAAATCCTATACCAACCATCAATGGAATTTTTAGCGTTTGTGCCGGCACTCCCGCATCAATGGATGCCGGAGCAGGATATTTATCTTACCTGTGGAGTAATGGAAGTACAGATCAAATACAGAGTCCATCAACAAGCGGAGTTTATACAGTAACAGTTGCTATTAATGGAGGATGTACTGGAACCGCATCAGTAAATATTACCATAAATAATAATCCAACACCGGCAATAGTTGGTAATACTACCATATGTCAGGGGGCAGCAACTTCTTTTAATGCGGGAGCAGGATTTACTGTTTATAACTGGTCTAATGGAAGCACCACACAAGTGCTGAATACAAGCGCAGCTGGAACATATACTGTAACGGTAACAGACGCAAATGGCTGTACGGCAAGTACAACCACAGCCCTGGTGGTTAATCCGTTGCCCTCTCCCTCTATTTCGGGAATATTTTCCATATGTCAGGGAAATAATACCATAATTGATGCTGGTAATGGCTATTCTGCTTATGTATGGAATGCTGGATCAACTTTACAAACACTTAATGTTAATGTTTCAGGAACGTATACTGTAACTGTTACAGATGCAAACGGATGCTCAGCAAGCACTAATCAGGTAGTTACTATAAATGCCTTGCCTCTACCAACCATCACCGGGAACCCTACCATTTGTTCGGGACTCACATCATCTTTGAATGCTGGTGCAGGTTATGCAAGTTATTCATGGTCCAATGGCAACACCAATCAGTCGTTAACAACAAATATGGCTGCTACCTATACGGTTACAGTTACGGATAATAATGGGTGCACGGGAAGCACCAGTGTGCAGGTTATTGTGAATCCAAATCCAGTGCCCCAAATAAATGGCAACACCATTATCTGTCAAGGGCAGTCAAGTAATTTTAATGCTGGTGCAGGCTACACAAGTTATGTATGGTCTAGTGGAGGCAGCACCCAACAGGTTAATGTTGCTAATTCAGGAGTATATACCGTTACTGTAACCGACAATAATGGATGTACAGGAACAGCAAGTCTGGGACTTAATGTAAATCCTGCCCCAACACCAACAATTACAGGTCTTACTTCGATATGTCAGGGCAGCACATCTGTCATAGATGCCGGATTGGGATATGCTTCTTATGTTTGGTATAATGGCAGCAACAGTCAAACCCAGAGCATAAGTACGACAGGAACGTATACCGTTACTGTTACTGATTTGAATGGTTGCACAGCAAGCACTAATATTGCCGTCACGGTTAACGCACTGCCTGTTCCGGTTATCACCGGAAACCTTAGCCTGTGTGCCGGAACGAGTTCCTCTTTAAGTGCGGGAAACGGATATGTTAGTTATCTATGGTCTAATGGAGATTCGGTGCAAACAACTACGGTGTCGGCTGCGGGAGCATACACAGTAACGGTGACAGACGGCAACGGTTGTACCGGAAGCGCATTTACAATAATTATTGTTAATCAAAATCCAACACCGATTATTTCCGGACCAACAGTTATTTGCCAGGGTAATACAGCAACATGGAGCCCCGGGAACTATTCCTCATACCAATGGAGTAACGGAATCACTGCACAGGCTGCAGTATTTGGTGCGTCAGGTACGTATACCGTATTAGTTACTGATGGTAATGGTTGTACGGGAACTGCTGCTCAAACACTTGTGGTGTATCCTACACCCACACCTGCAATAACAGGACTTGCTTCTATTTGCCAGGGAGGTAGTACGATCATTGATGCAGGGACTGGATATATACAGTATCAATGGAGTGGTGGCAGCAATTCCCAGATTGTAACAATAGCTTCTTCGGGGATATATACGGTTACAGTAACAGATATCAATGGCTGTACTGCCAGCACGAGTATAAATATACTTGTAAATCCTTTGCCTTCACCATCTATTACCGGATTGGCGACTGTGTGTAATGGAGATACTTCTCAATTAAATGCGGGAAGCTATAGTCAATACTTATGGAATACGGGTAGTTCTACTCAGGTATATAACGCTACTACCACTGGAACATATACTGTAACTGTTACTGATTTGAATGGCTGTACGGGCACAGGATCATTCGCTGTAGCTGTAAATCCGATTCCTTTGCCGGTGATTAGAGGATTAGATAAGATATGTGACGGCAACACAACTAGCCTGAACGCTGGTAATTATTCATCCTATGTTTGGTCAAATGGAAATACAACTGCTACTCTTACAACTGGCATTGCCGGACAATATTCGGTTATAGTTACGGATGCTAATGGTTGCACTGCAAGTGCGCAACCTTTTACTGTGAGTGTATTATATGCTACAGCTGTTATTACCGCCAATGGACCGCTTGATTTTTGCAAAGGAGGCACGGTCACACTTTCAGCAAATACCGGATTAAGCTATGCATGGTCAAATGGCAGTGTGTCGCAACAGGTAGTTGCCCAAACGTCAGGTACATATATGGTTACTGTTATAAATCAAAATGGATGCACTGCTAAATCAAATCTGGTGACTGTAACAATGCATGATTATCCGGATGCAGCCTTTCTTTATGACAGCACAGTAATTTGCGGAGCATTGCGTGTTCAGTTTGCAATAGCAAATCACCCGGAGTCTGGCTCAACCGTAAAGTGGTATTTTGGAGATGGCACTTATGCCTTTGGTACTAACCCAATGCATGACTATACAAAAGGAGGATTTTATTCAGTTAAGCTGGTAGTAACAACTCCTTATGGATGCGCAGATAGCCTTACAAAGCAAATTAATGTGGAGTATCCAGATGATCCGGTTGCTGATTTTAAAATGAATCCTGATTTGGCAACTTTTTTGAATCCAAAAATTCAGTTTAACGACTTATCGAAGAATGCAGTTGCCTGGTACTGGAATTTTGATGATGGAGAAGGCTCGTTTGAACAAAATCCGTTACATTTTTTCAAGGAATCAGGAACACACACCGTTACACTTACAGTAACCAACATTAGTGGTTGTCAGGATACGCGTGAACAGGAAATTACTATTGCTCCGCTATGGATTCCTAACTCATTTACTCCAAATGGAGATGGCAAGAATGATTTATTTTTTACCAGTAATTACATTGCTAATGTTCAATCGTTCCGAATGGTGATTTATAACCGTTGGGGTGCACCTATTTTCACTTCAGAGTCATTTGAAAATGCCTGGGATGGGCTTGATTTTAATGGAAAGCCTTCCCCTCAAGGCAATTATATATATCGTATCGAAGTAGTTACAGCTGGCGGAAAGGCTCATGAGTTTACCGGCAACATTGATTTGATAAGATAGTTTTACACCTGCCAAGGTAAGAAATACCGTGCATTATTGTTAAATTGGGAATTCGATCTTACCTGTTTGTTCTGATTTCATTACGTTTTGGAAAAATAGTTACTATTCATAAGTTTTTTTTCTCATATTAGTTGCCCTGTTTATAAAATACGATATCGTTTTGTCGATGCAACTCTCTCTTAAAAAAGGAAAATCAAATTTAATAATCCTGCTGGTATTGTTATTAACAAGCACGACAGGGTTAGCACAATTAACGGTTACTGCGGGAGTTACCCCGCAGCAATTAGTTAATAGTATTTTAGGTGGTGGTGTAACAGTAAGTAATGTTACGTATAACGGGAATCCAATTAGTTGCGGAACATTTACTGCTACCGGTTCAAATCTTGGAATGACGGCCGGCATTACGATTAGCACTGGTGATGCCAATCAAACAGGAAATGCAAATGTGTTTGCTGATGATATACTAAATGAACCAGGAGATAATGACCTTGATAATATAGCTTCGCCTACGTACGATGCGGCAATTTTGGAATTTGATTTTGCAGCACCTTCCGACTCGGTAGAATTTAAGTATATATTTAGTTCAGAAGAATACAATGAATATGTAAATACACCTTTCAATGATGTGTTTGCTTTTTTTATTAGCGGTCCCGGTATTGTTGGCTTGCAAAACATAGCATTATTACCAAATACAGCTATTCCGGTTGCAATTAATAATGTAAATAATGGTTTTTCGAATGGCGCCTCTACCGGTCCATGCACCAATTGTGCATACTATATTGATAATGACGGAGGTGCAAGTTTTTATATGGACGGTCTTACAACGGTGCTAAAGGCAAAAGCATACATTACTCCTTGCCTGACTTATCACATTAAAATTGCTATTGCCGATGTAGGGGATGAGAATTATAATAGTGCTGTATTTATAGAAGGAGGAAGTTTTACAAGTTACAGTCAATTAGCATTGTATGTAAACAATGCGGAAGTTCCCGATAATGATACAGTATTTGCTTGCCCTGGTTCTATTGTTACCTTAAGTTTAAATAATTTGAGCAATTATATTTGGAGCACAGGCGCTACAACCCAAACCATAAATGTTGTGGTGCCTCAACTAGGTAGTGTGAATCAATATACCGCTTATGATTCAACGTTGGCTTGTGGCGCAAGTTCGACCAGTGTATATGTAGCCCCTATTGCCAATAACGCCTCTATCAATGCCAATGGCCCATTGAGTTTTTGTCCCGGAGGAAGTGTACAACTTACAACTAACAATGGGCAGTCTTATCTATGGAGTAACGGGGCAACAACGCAAGCGATATTGGTTAATTCGGCTGGAGCATATACTGTAATAGTTACTTATGGGCCGGGCTGCACCGCTCAAAGTCCTCCTGTAAATGTAAGTTTGAATAGTGCAACGGCATCAATTTCGGGTAACACATCAGTTTGCAGTGGAAGCCAGACAAGTTTGCTAGCCAATGCTGGAATAAGTTATATTTGGAGTAATGGTACAACTACACAGTCCTTAACTACAGCAGTTGCAGGAACATATACGGTTACTGTTACTAATAGCAACGGATGCACTGGAACGGCTGTCTCAACAGTTTTATTGAATTCCCTGCCCACACCATTAATAACCGGACCTGCAAATGGATGTTTAGGTACCCCAGTTATATTAAATGGTGGATCGTTTAGCAATTATCTATGGAGTAACGGAGCAACAGCTGCATCAATAAGTGTAAGTGGCTCTTCAAGTTATACCGTTACCGTAACTGATGCAAATGGATGCACGGGCACCGACTCGCATACTATAAACATTAATACAGCAGCCGTTCCTGTAATTTCAGGTCCGCCATCTATATGTAATGGCGGGAGCGCACAGATCTCTTCAAGCCCAGGATTTAGTTCATACCTGTGGAATACCGGAAATACCAGTCCTATTCTAAATTCCAGTGTTGCAGGAACATATACACTCACCGTAACTGACTTGAATGGTTGTACGGCAACAGCATCGTTCAGCTTACAGGTCTTGCCAGTTCCTGTACCTGCAATAACAGGAACCCTCAGTGCTTGTGCAGGCAATACGATTAGTTTGAATGCAGGCGGCACGTATGCAAGTTATCTATGGTCGTCCGGGCAGTCTACCCAATACATTGGCACACAAACACAAGGAATCTATACCGTAACCGTAACGGCATGGAATGGTTGTACGGGCAGCACAACTGCTTCTACAACTATATTGCCTAACCCGATGCCGGGGGTTACCGGCCCGGCAGTAATATGTCAAGGCAATAGTGCAGTGGTACAAGCAAACAGCATCTTTCCGATTTATCAATGGTCGAATGGATTGACTACACAGGCTGTTACTTTAAATTCTACTGGAACGTATACCGTGACCGTAACGGCAACAAACGGATGCACTGCTTCGGTTTCGCATAATTTAATTGTTAACCCCAACCCGTTGCCCTCTATTACAGGGAACGTGGTAATTTGTTTTGGAGACACCACCGTATTAACAGCAACTCCGGGAATGAATCAGTATATATGGAGCAATCAGGCAAGCACTTCTTCAATAAGCACTTCTACATCGGGAACGTATACAGTCACTATTACAGATAGTAATGGATGTAGCGCAACCACTAATATTCCGGTAACCGTAAATCAGTTACCTGTGCCGTTAATAACGGGGCCTACTTCCATTTGCGATGGCCAAGTGGCATCATTGAGCACCGGTGCTTATAGTGCTTATTTATGGTCAACAGGGGCACTTACATCCACAATAAGTGCCACAATGCAAAGTGCATATACCGTTACTGTTAAAGATAATAATGGTTGCACAGCTACTACCTCCTGGTCGCTGATAGTACATCCATTACCCTTGCCATTAATAACTGGCGATACTGCGATATGCGAAGGGCTAAACACAACACTTAGTACCGGAAGCTTTGCAAGCTATCAATGGTCAAACGGAAGTACCAGCCAGACAACAGCAACCAGTAGTGCAGGAGCATATATAGTAACAGTTACTAGCCTTTTTGGGTGTACAAACACATCCGCAGTTTTTAACCTTCAAGTTCTTCAAGCGGTGGCAAACATTACGCCAAGTGGTCCGCTCACATTTTGCAATGGCGAAACGGTTACTTTATCTGCAAATTTGGGCACACAATATTTATGGAGTAATGGCAGCATAAGCCAGTCGGTAGTTATCAGCAACACGTCTAACCTGTATGTAACGGTAGTTAACACAAACGGCTGTACAGACACATCGCAAATTGTACCTGTTGAAGTACTGGAAACACCTGATGCTGCATTTTTGCTGGACAGCAGCCTTATATGCGAAGGATTAAGAGTACAATTTGCTATGATGTATCATCCACTACCGGGTGCCAAGGTGAAGTGGAATTTTGGTAATGGCAAAACGAGTACTGGTACCAACCCACTTATTGATTTTATTCAAAAAGGAAATTATCTGATAACCCTGTCGGTGATAAACCCAAATGGATGCAGCGATGTTGACAGTGTTCTACTAAACGTTGATTTTCCACTTAACCCTGAAGCAGTTTTTGGAACAAACCCTAATATCAATTCATTTTTTGATCCCAAAATTGAGTTTTATGATTTGTCAAAAAATGCCGTAGCATGGTATTGGAACTTTGGAGATGATGAGGCATCGTTTGAACAGAACCCGATACATTATTTTAAAGAAGCTGGAGAGCATAGAGTACAACTGACGGTAACGAATATTATAGGATGTCAGGATACACGGGAAGAAGTAATAATTATTTCACCATTATTTATACCTAACACATTTACGCCAAATGGAGATGGAAGGAATGAAGAGTTTTTTACAAGCAATTATGTTGCTGTGGTGCAATCGTTTAGTATGATAATATATAACCGATGGGGCGGTATCGTTTACGAATGCGATTCATTTAATAAACCATGGGATGGAAACGACTGGGCAGGTAATCCCGCACCACAAGGCACCTATGTTTACAAGATAAATGTGACCACCAAAGGAGGCAAGGCGCACGAGTTTGCAGGAAAAATAAACTTATTAAGGTAGCCTTATCTTATTATTAATTTGCAAAAATGATATAGCTTTGCCACACAAGCCCGGGTGGCGAAATTGGTAGACGCGCAGGTCTCAGAAGCCTGTAGGGTAAAACCTGTAGGAGTTCGACTCTCCTCTCGGGCACTTGAAAAAGAAATTACGACCGTATTTGCTTCTTAATTATTATGCACATCAAAAGCACTCCACCCTTGTGCGCGCAATTGAATTTCTTGATTGCCTCGGTCAACCATATACAAGCCGGTAATAGGTTCTGTAATATGTCCGATAATGCTAATGTCGCTTACACTTTTTATTAATTCATATTGTGATATAGGAGCAGTAAAAAGCAACTCATAATCTTCGCCACCATTAAACGCACAAGTAATAGGGTTTAGGTTGAGTTCTTCGGCAAGCTCTGCCGCTTTCACGTCAATTGGAATTTTTTCTTCGTACACGCGGCAACCCACATTTGATTGCTTGCAAAGGTGAAACAACTCAGAGGCAAGGCCATCGCTGATATCAATCATAGAGGATGGGTGAATACCTACCTCACCAAATTTTTGAATGATATCAATCCTGGCTTCGGGTTTTAATTGGCGCTCCAGACAATAATCGTTCCCGCTTAGGTCGGGTTGAATTTTAGGGTTTTCGAGAAAAATTTGTTTCTCCCGTTTTAATAATTGTAAACCAAGATAAGCTGCTCCTACATCACCTGTTACACAGATTAAGTCTTTTTCAGCGGCTCCATGACGATAAATTATTTTCTCTTTTTTACATTGACCAATGGCAGTAATACTTATAGTTAAGCCACCTGCAGAACTTACCGTGTCTCCTCCTACAATATCAACTTTATAACGCTCGCAGGCAAGCATCATTCCCGCATATAATTCTTCAACTGCCTCTACCGAAAAGCGATTGCTGATTGCAAAGCTTACAGTTATTGCCAAAGGTGTAGCATTCATAGCACATAAGTCCGAAATATTTATGGCAACTGCTTTGTAGCCCAAGTGTCTTAGTGGAGTATAACTCAAGTCGAAGTGAATACCCTCCGTTAACATGTCGGTTGTAATTACTGTTTCAGAAGTTTTTAAATCAAGCACTGCAGCATCATCTCCAATTCCCTTGATTACTTCTTTGTTATATAGTTGAACAGATTTAGCCAGCAGTTCTATTAGTCCAAATTCGCCAAGCGAGCTTAATTCGGTTCGATTATCAGTATTTTCAAACATGGAGCAAAGTTAATAATAGTTAGCCCATGATTATTATTTTTATTCATAATCAAAACGTATGGACCTCCGTCTTTATTAATATAAAATTAGTCTAATTGCAGGGGCTGGAATTATTTTTCCTCGCCTTCAAAAAGTTCCTTTTCATCAACCACTTCAATGTCATCTCCATTTTCAAGAAGCTTTGAAATGGTGACATAGGGTTTGGTGATTACTTTTTCTTTGCCTGTTAAGCCTGATTTTATTTCAATATAATTATTGTCTTGTATTCCGGTTTTTACCAAGACACGCTCAGCCTTATTTTCTTTAATGATATAGATACACTCAACAATATTTTTTTCATCATCGGTAGAAGATGAATTGTCATTTTCTTTTTTCTTATCCTTATTATCGTTTCCAATTTTTACAGAGAATTTTTTAGAATCTACTTTTTTATCCTTAGTGGTATCGCGTGTGGTAACACATTGTATAGGTACAGATAATACATCAAGGACCTTGGTAGTTCTGACATCTACCGAAGCCGACATGCCTGGTCTAAATGGGCTCATATCTGGATTGTCTTTTGGAATCAAGTCCTCGTAGGATGAGCGTAGAATGCGAATCTTTACCGTATAATTAGTAACCTGATCGGTACTTTGTGTAAGCATGTTGGAGGTGGCTGTATTCGCAATTTCTGTAACGATACCTGTAAACGTTCGGTCGTTGTATGCGTCTATTTCTATTTCAGCAGTATCATTAAGGTGCACTCGTATAATGTCAGACTCGCTTACATCTGCAACTACTTCCATTTCATTTAGATTTGCAAGGCGCATAATTTCGGTACCATCCATCATATTGGTTCCCACAACACGTTCACCTTTACGTTTACTAAGCGATGAAATGGTTCCATCTACAGGAGCATAGATGGCTGTTTTATTTAAGTTTTCCTGCGCCTGTTTTACTGTAGCGTTGGCACTTTCAATTCCAAATGCACTTCCACGTATATTTTGATTGGCAGCATCCACTTCGGCCTTGGCAACTTCGTAAGCAGAACGTGAGGTTTCAAAATCCTGTTGTGATATTACTTTGTCATCATATAATTGCTTGGCTCGGTTATATGCAGTTTTGGCTCTTTCGGCTTGAGACTGTGCCTGCTCCAGACGCGACTTGCTTCCTGCCAATCCGCTTATGCTTGTATTAAGTGATGCACGCGCACGATCCAAATCGCTAGCATAGATATCTGGTTTTATCTTTGCCAGTAAATCTCCTTTTTTTACAACCTGTCCTTCTTTAATAGCAAGATCAACAATCTCTCCCGATACATCTGAACTTATTTTCAATTCGGTTTCTGGTTGCACTTTTCCACTAGCCGATACCAGTTGTACAATTGTTCTGCGTTCTACTTCTGCTACCGCAACTTTCTTTTTGCCACTATCTCCAATCCATCCTGATTTTTTGGCTATCACAGCTGTAAGTAATACCACTACAACTATGATTCCTAATATCATCCATTTGTTTTTCATACGATTGTGCTATTATATATAGTTAAAGAGTTAGTTTGTTTCCGTTATAAAATTCCAGAACTTTGATTTTAAAAATCAAATCGAACCGCGCCTGGAGCAATTCTGAATCTGCACGTGCAAGATTGTTTTTTGCATTCAAAAAATCGAGCGAAGTTGCCAGGCCGGCTATAAATCTCTTATCTGCATAGTTATAGGCAAGCTTGTTAGCATTGGCAGATTTTTGTGCTGCATCATAACGCGATTGAGCTGCTTTTACATCTGTAACAGCTTGTTGTATATTTTTAAAAAGATTATTCTGAACTGTAGTAAGATTTAGCTCCGATTGCTTTACACTTAATTTTGCTCGTTTGATACTATTTTGTGTGCTCAACCCATTAAAAATAGGTAACTGTAAACTAAAACCAAACGACTTGTTAAAGTTTTGATCGAATTGATTGGATATGGAAACACCTTTTAATTTGACATCAAAATCGGGACTAAGAACAAGGTCGCCAGTTGAGGTAACATCACCATTTGGCAAAAACCCTTTGAGCAACGGAGTGCCATCTAAGGCGCGTAAGGCACTCGAATAACCAGTACCAAGAGCCCCAAACATACTTATTTGTGGCGACAATCTTCCTACTGCAATGGCAGTGCCTTTGCGGGCACTAAGCACTCGAGTTTCTGCACTTTGCACATCGGGTTGAACTCGCAAAGCATTTATATAGATTTGTTGTGCCGTGTAATTTGCGATCGATTGGTCGGGCAGAGCAAGATCAGGAACAATGATATTAAATTCTGTTTCTGCACTATCCAGATTCATCAATTGCCGTAATGTTAACAGTGACTGTATTACCTGGTTGCCTGCATTTAATACTGCCAACTCTTCGGTAGCTACTTGCGCATTTATATCATACAAACTACCCTCAGGCAAAACTCCCGCAAGTACTTGCTTCTTAATAAATTCCTCTTGTTTCGAAGAGGATTGTAAGCGCAATTCGGTTGCCTTTTTTTGCTCCATAGCAAAAAGCGATTGTAAGTATGCTGTGGCCACTGCCAACGATATATCGTTAATTACCTTTTCCAAATCTTGTTTGCCGGCTTTATAATCAAGTTTGCTTTGGGCAATTGCATTTTGCAATTGCAACCCATTAAAGAGGGTGAGTCCTGCATTGATATTTAGCTGCATGGAATTTATTTCCTGCGTTGTAAATTGATTTGTAAAGGGATCTACTGTTCGACCAAAATTATTGTTCTGACCTGCCTGTCCGTTAACGGTAGGCAGCAGGTTAAATTTATTTTGCTTTAATTGCAGATGTGTTAGTTCAGCGTTAAGGGCAGATTGCTGTATGGTCAAATTATTATTTAGTGCATATTCTATGCATTCTTTCAAACTCCATTTTTGCGCTTGCGCAAAAACTATGGATAGTAAGAAAAAAACTATGGTCAGCTTTAGTGATTTCATTAGAAAAATTTTGAATATGGTGGATAAAAGTATGCAAATCTGCAAACTCCATCGCTACCTTTGTTAAAGTATTAGAATCTAACTCGTTAATATTGTTACAAAGATAAAATATAAGATGCCAAAGTCACCTATCAAAGAGCTTGTTATTGCAGATTTAGTAAAGCCTGAATTGCTGCAGCATATTGAAGCATGCGAAAAAACCAGGCCAGGGTCCATTTATACTCCCGTGTCTATGTTGCTATATACCGGCAGTAGCGCAGTTTTAGGAGCTGTAAGTATACTTATATACAAGCATTTTGAGCAGATAGGCCATCTGGCACTACTAATTGCATTGTTTTCTATGTGTTTAATGGGTTTGTTTATTTGTTTTGTAAAGCGGACAAAGTATGAAACCACTTTATGGTATGATTATTTGCTTTCGTCAAGTGCAGTGCTGTTGTCTATTGCAGTAGCTTATATGCAATATCAATTTGGAGTGTTTGGAAATTTGCATTGGATGGCTTTCCTGGTACCGGCATTTTTTCAAGCAATACTTGCATATTATTTTGATGATGTTGCAGTGCTCTGCATTGCTATATCAAACGTTGCAGCTTCTATCGGAATTAAATTTGTACTGGTAACAGGTTACCTCTTATTTCCGTTTCAGCACGAAGCGGTTTTTTACAGCGCTATTGCTCTTGGTTTGGGTTTGTTTGTAACAGGTTATTTCCATCATCGAAAACTTTTCTTTGCTCATTTTTCTTTTTCATATTACACCTTTGGTTTTCACCTGGTATCCATATCGCTTATAGCGTTAAGCAATTTAAGCCTGCATTTGCTTTGGTTCCTAATCCTGTTAGCTGTTTTGTATTTTTCGTTTCGCCTAGCTTTACAGTTAAAATCTTTTGTCATGTATGTATTTGTTGTACTATATGCCTATGCAGGCACAACCTTTATTATCGTAAATACCACTGGATTTGGATCGGGCTATTTTGCCATGATATATTTTATTGCCACGGCTATCATGGCCATCAAATACATTCGCCATTACAGGCATAAATTTGACATCAAATGAAACTTTACGATAAGATAAAAATCCGCAATACGATATTGCTGGAATATGTGAATGAATGGAAGCAGAATGAGTGGATATCTGATACAGCATTTGTTGAAACCTATCAAAAACTTGTGCCTAATTACAAAAAAACGATTTGGTCGGTGCGTATAGGATTGTTTTTGCTTGCGGCTATTTTGGTTGCGGCTGTTTTTGGCTTAGCTGCACTTTTTTTAGACGCCTTCAGCGAAAATGCTCTGCGAATTTTGTGTTTGGTCTTTGGCATGTTGGGGTTGGCTTCGTCTATTTATTTTATCAGAGAAAAGGAGTATTTTAAAAATGGTATTGATCATGGTTTGTTGTATGGTAATTTATTCATTTTTTGCGTTGGAATAACCTTGTTGTTAACAGGCAATTTTAACAGCTCTGGTGCGGTTTCATTTATATTTTTTATCAATTTTTTAATTGTGCTTGTAGGCGCATTTTATACCATCGATTGGCTACTTGTGCTTGTAGCTTTTGCTTTATTGGGAGCAAGTATGTTAACTATATTAGTGGAAATTCCGGGAGCTTTTTTTACGGCATTCTTTTATTTTTCAATTGCTGTCTTGTTCTTTTGCTATGAATGGGTAATTCCTAAAATTTTTGAAAAAAGCAGTATAATCTATGCTGACTCGGCTGCGGCAAGCCGTGCGGCCTTAGTAGCCATGATTACCTTTGGGTTGAATGTTTTTATACAAGATACGTTGCTAAATGAAAAAGCAAGTACACAAGTCTTGATGCCTAAGATATGGAACATGTTAGGTGTCCTTTTCATGTTTGCCTGGCCTGTTTATGTTATCTGGCGACATATGATACGTAGAGATATTTTGCTTGTTGTGATGGGCTTGCTTTCGCTGGTTGTGGCTTTTTTAACCATGGCCCTATACGTTTGGAATTGGGAGTACGAATGGGTATTGCTTGCTTCGGGTATTTTATGCTTGCTGCTTGCAGCGGCTGGGTTTCTGTTGTCAAAAAACAAACCGGATACCTATTCGCTGGAGCAAACGCAAAATGATTTTACCAAGATTAATCAACTCATATCCACCATGCTGATGATACAAACTGCAACTAATTCAGGTGTACAGCCCCAACAGAACAAAACCGAATTTGGAGGGGGTGAATTTGGCGGAGCCGGAGCACAAGGAGATATTTGATTTTTTTAGTTAACATTCCTGTAATTAAAAAAAAGTATCTATTTTTATAAAATCCTTAAATAATAAATATTTTTGAAACCCCTTTCCGGGTTTTGAAACCACTGAAAACAATATCTTTAAATCAATTTTAAGTATGAAGCAAATTACGTTTTTATTTTTTCTGATGCTACTATATAAAACAAACGCTCAGAATGCCACAAATACCTGGTATTATGGTGGTAATGCAGGATGCGAGTTTAGTAGCGGCTCTCCTGTAGTTCTTAATAACGGTGCCATGAACACCAACGAAGGATGTATTACCCAAAGTGATGCGTTTGGTAATCTTTTATTTTATAGCGATGGCATAACGGTGTACAACGCAAATCATGTTGCTATGCCCAATGGTACCGGACTGTTTGGAGGTTTTAGTGCTTCGCAGTCATGTGTGGTAGTTCCTGATCCCGGCAATACATTGCGATATTATATTTTTACGATACCCGATGTTGGAGGCCCCTCAGGTCTTACTTACAGCCTTATTGATATGACCCTAAATGGAGGTCTGGGAGATATAATGACAAAAAATGTCACCGTACAGGCAGGCTCATTTGCCGAAAAACTACATGGTGTTTATATACCTGGCAGCAAGAATGCTTGGGTAATGGTACAACTTAACAATAGCAATACTTACGTTAAAGTACAAGTTACATCTGCAGGAGTGGGATTGCCCCAATCGCAAACTATTGGCAGTGTGCATCCTTTTGCAGTAGGATGTTTAAAATTTTCGCACGATGGAAAAAAAGTTGCTGTAGCTGATTATGCAAATGATGCATTCGAATTATTTGACTTCGATTCTCAAACAGGCACATTAAGCAACCCGGCCAAATATACCTTCCCATTTAATTTTCCAACGTATGGATTTGAGTTTTCAGAAAAAGGCAGGTATCTATATGTGGGAAACGTAGATGTAATACCCGGCCTTGCCTATCAATATGATATGATCTCAGGAGTTAACTCAACAATTATTACAACCGGTGTTCAGGTATTAAGTGTGCAAAATTATATCGGACAGTTACAATTGGCCCCCAATGGCAAAATCTATACTCCATCGTGGTCAAACAATTTTTTGAGTGTAATTAATGCCCCTGATTCGGCAGGTACTGCTTGCAATGGCGTGGCCAATGCATTTAGTACAAACAATACAGTTTACTTGGGCATGCCCCAATGGATAGCTGGCACATTAGGCTCACCCTTGCTATACGAAAATTTTTGTTTTGGCGATACTACAAAGTTTGCCGTTGCCGATTCATTGTCTGTAGTAGCAGTGTCGTGGGACTTTGGCGATCCTTCTACCGGGCCTAACAATACTAGTTATATCTATCAGCCTTATCATATATTTTCGGCACCGGGCACCTATAATGTACAAGTAGTTATGGTATATTTTAATTCTAGTGTTGATACTATTAACATTCAAATAGATATTACGGTATGCAATCAGGTAGTTGCTGCATTAGCTGCAAGCGATACTTCGTTTTGCGATAAAAATTGTATCGACTTTTTTGATCAATCACAATTTGCACCTAATTCGTGGCAGTGGACTTTTACCGGGGCTTCACCATCTTCATCAACCGATCAAAATCCAACCGGAATATGCTACAATAATTATGGCAGCTTTGATGTACAACTTATAGCCTGCAATGCTGCAGGGTGCGATACGGTTTGGCTTCCTGCGTTTATTACCGAATTTCAATTGCCTGCTACTCCTGTTATTACGCTCAATGGCAATACCCTTACCAGCACTGTTGCATATGCTTATCAATGGTTTATTGTTGGCGACACTTCTGTGTATGGAACTTCGCAATCATTTACGCCCACTGTTAGCGGAAATTATTATGTACTCATTAGCGATAGTAACGGATGCCAGGTGCCAAGCAATGTTATAGGTTTTTATCTTTATGTATCTGAAATTACAGATGAAAACATTCAATATTCGTTTAATCCACAAAGTGGCTTACTGCAATTTACGCTTAGCCAGTTACAACAGAATAATAAAATAACGTACACCGTATATGATGCTAAAGGAGCCATCGTGGATCACAATGCACTGTCGGGCGCGCAACATAATTCCCTTATGCTCAATTTTGCCTCCGGCATATATGCCGTGCAGTTAGTAGGCGAGCATTTTTTAGGCACCATTAGAGTAGTCAAACAATAACCAAATAACAATATATCATGAAAAAAATAATTATATTTTTTGCCTTTGTATTAGTAGCCAAAAGCTTAATTGCTCAAAAAGAAGCATACATCTGGTATTTTGGTAATCATGCAGGTATCGATTTTAATTCCGGGGCACCAGTAGGATTAAGTAATGGTGGCTTCGACACCAACGAAGGCAGCTCATCTATTTGCGATGGAATGGGCAACCTTCTCTTTTATACGGATGGCGCTAACTGTTATGATAAAAATCATAACGTAATGCCCAATGGCAGTGGCTTACTGGGTGGTTGGAGTTCTTCGCAATCAGCACTAATAGTGAAACAGCCGTTGAGTGCTAATTTGTATTACGTTTTTACATGCGAAGAATTTTCGGGCGCTGATGGACTCTGCTATTCCATAGTAGATATGAGCCTCAATGGAGGCAATGGTGATATTACTACCAAGAATGTGCAATTGTATACCCCAACAGCAGAAAAAATTACTGCAGTAAAGAATTTTTTTACTGGCGATGTTTGGGTAATTAGTCATCAAATGGGTAATAATAATTTTGTGGCACATAGCATTACATCGGCAGGAATAAATCCTGTTCCGGTTATTAGCAGCGCAGGTGCCGTTTACAGTAACTTTTCAAATTCTGAAATAGGTATGCTTAAAGCCTCCCATAATGGAAAAAGATTGGCAGCATCCATACACGGGTTGTCTATCTTTGAATTTTATGACTTCGATAATGCAACCGGAGTTGTAAGCAATGCGATTACCTGCAACGGTGCACAATATTCAGGAGCTTACGGGCTTGAGTGGTCAAATAACAATCGCTTTGTATATGGAGCAATTGAGGGGCAGGGTAGTATCTATCAGTGGGACATGCTTGCCGGCAGCGCTGCGGCTATATGTAACTCTGCTATGCAAATAGGTACCAGTGTAAGCGGAGGCTTAGGCACTTTACAAATGGCTCCTGACAAAAAAATTTATCATGCCCTGAACCAGGGGATGGCGTTTTTAAGTGTAATTAATTATCCCGATTCGCTCGGAATGGCTTGTAATTATGATGACCAGGGATTTACCCTCCCTTCCCCTGCCACCAGCCGATTAGGACTGCCCAACTTTGTTGCCAGCTATTTTGGCAATGCCGCCTTTATCAATAATTTGTGTCTTGGCGATACTACAAGTTTTTCGGTTGCCGACTCGCTCAGTGTAATTGCGGTAGCTTGGGATTTTGGTGACCCCGGCTCGGGGTCTGCTAATAATGCGTATACCTTTTCGGCTAATCATTTCTACAGCGCTCCGGGTGTTTATAATGTTCAACTTATTAATGTGTACCTCAACGGATCGAGCGATACGATCCCGCTAACGGTTACCATAAACGTTCCTACCCCCATATCACTAGGCAATGACACCACCGTTTGCCAAGGTCAAAACCTTGTATTAAGCCCCGGTACTTTTAACACATACTTGTGGAGCAATAGCTCCACAACATCTAGCATAACCCTAACCAACAGTGGAGCGTATAGTATTACCGTTACAGATCAAAACGGCTGCAAGGCGGAAGACAGCATTTTGGTTACTTTTGTCCCATGCGCGGGAGTCATCGCAAATATTGCAGCAAGCGACAGCATTTTCTGCGATAAAAATTGTATTGACTTTACCGACCTGTCGCAGAACACGCCAACAACATGGATGTGGTATTTTTCAGGGGCCGTTCCTTCTACCAGCACGCTTCAAAATCCATTGGGAATATGTTATAATAACTATGGTAGTTTTGATGTAACCCTTGTGGCCTGCAATGCCGCAGGCTGCGATTCCGTAGTGTTTCTAAACTTTATTACGGAGTTTCAATTGCCTACTGCACCAGTAGTTACGTTAAACGGCAATATGCTTAGCAGCACACCTGCCTTTAGCTATCAGTGGTTCATAGTAGGAGATACTACAGTGTACAGCATTGCACAATCATTTACGCCTACCATTAATGGTAACTATTACGTTCTCATTTCGGATAGTAATGGTTGTCAGGTACCTGGAAATGTAGTTGGTTTTTATACTGCCATGCCAAATCTTCAGCAACCCGGATGCCACGCATACTACAGTCAAGAGCAACAAGTCTTAATAATTCCATGTAAAGAAATAGTATTAGAACAGGAAATAACTTACACGGTATATGATGTTCATGGCAAGTGTGTGAAATTGGGAGTAAATAATTCAGGAGTATTGGGGATAAACATTAATTTATCTGATGTGGTAGATGGAATATATTTTGTTTCGTTACTTTCGCAACATCAAACATATTCTCTGAAATTTATCAAAAACTAAAACTATGAAACAAATCTCTCAAGTAATTCTTCTTCTTTTAAGTATGAGCGCTTTTGCGCAGAAAGAAACAGCCAATTGGTATTTTGGAAACAATGCCGGTATCGATTTTAATTCGGGCGCACCCGTAGTAGTCAACAATGGCGCTATAAGCACTACCGAGGGATGCGCTAGTATGAGCGACCCTTTAGGCAACCTGCTTTTTTACTCCGAAGGATTAACAATCTACAATGCTAATCATGTCCCCATGCCTAATGGCAGCGGATTGTTTGGAGGTGGATCTTCGTCACAGTCTTGCATAGCATTTCCAAGTCCTGCAGGCAATGGTCTTTATTATATGTTTACCGTGCCCGATGCCGCGGGCGCGGCAGGTTTATGTTACAATGTGATAGACATGAATTTAAATGGAGGATTAGGAGATGTAGTCACCAAAAACGTGAACGTAGTACCCGGGCCGGTTGCCGAAAAACTTACCGCATGCAAACACGCAAACGGTATCGACTTTTGGGTGTCGGTACATGGCAATGCAAACGCAGTATATCATACCGTATTAGTAACAGCAGCTGGCGTACAACCTGCCCTCTCGCAAACTATTGGAGCGGGTCTGACAGGTATATGGACGGGAGGAATGAGCTTTAATGGTAATGGAACTAAGCTTGCCATGAGCACCTATGATATGCATACCATGGAGTTGATAGACTTTGACAATGCAACAGGAGTTTTTAGTAATCCAGCCTCGTATATTTTTCCTAACACCTATTACCCTTATAGTACTGAATTTTCTGCCTCTGGTAATTTCCTTTATTGTTGTAATGTTGATTATACTCCGGGAGAAATTTATCAGTTTGACATGAATTCAGGATCGAACGTTAATATTTGCGCAAGCGGAATTTCTATTCATACTTTTACCGATATCCCTGGAGATATTCAGTTGGCACTGGACGGCAAAATGTATTTTGCACGTTACGCCACCAGTTGGGTAGGTGTAATTAATGCCCCCGATTCAGCCGGGAGTTTCTGCAACCCGGTTACGAATGGCGTTAATGTTAGCCCCGGAGGTTGCACCTTAGGGCTTCCTGATTTTGTGACTAATTTTCTTAGTACATCGGCAAGTGTAAAAAACCTTTGTTTTGGTGATAGTACAGAATTTACGCTTGGCAATCCTGCTTCGGTAGTGGTGTCATCCTGGGACTTTGATGACCCTGCTTCAGGCCCCAACAATACTTCGTTTATTCTTGATCCCAAGCATATGTTTACAGCACCTGGCAATTATAATGTTCAGTTGATACTTGTTTATACAAACCTGTCATCTGATACCATCACCATTCCCGTTACAATCAACCCCTTGCCAACACCAAACCTAGGCCCTGATAGTACCTTGTGCATTGGTCAATTATACAACCTTAACCCGGGTGCATATAATAGTTACCTATGGAGCAATGGCAATAGTGCTAATAATATAACAGCAGCTGCAAGCGGAACCTATACCGTGACCGTTACAGATATAAACGGATGTAAAAACGTGGACTCGGTGGCGTTGGTATTTACCGCATGTGCACAGGTTATAGTTAATATCTCTTCAAGCGATTCTTTGTTCTGTGATAAAAACTGCATAGATTTCTTTGACCAAACTCTAAATAGCCCTTACTCATGGACATGGTACTTCAGTGGAGCTTCGCCTGCCTCCTCTACCGATCAAAATCCTACTAATATCTGCTATAATCAATATGGAAAGTTTGATGTAATATTGGTGGCCTGCAACTCAATCGGTTGCGATTCGGTATTTTTCCCCGGGTTTATAACTGAGTTTCAGTTGCCAACTGCCCCAATTGCAACGCTAGTTGGGGTAACATTAAACTCCACGCAGGCATTTAGCTACCAGTGGTTTATTGTTGGAGACACTACCGTTTATAGCACTGCACAGTCATTTCAGCCAATCGTAAATGGCAATTATTATGTACTTATAGCCGACAGCAATGGATGCCAGGTGCCAAGTAATGTTATTGCTTTTACAATTGGCATTGGAGAGTCGTTAACTGATGCGGGTTTTATCCTTTCGCCTAACCCTGCCAATGACATGATTGCTCTTACTGGGCCTTATATGCAAAATGTAACTATAACGGTATACGATGTGGCTGGCAAAGTGATTCAATCGTTATCATCTATTAATACCAATAGGATTTCTATTAGCACGCAAACGCTTGCCACCGGTTGCTATCATGTGCAAGTAATTGCTGATAATAGTGTGTTATGGGGAAGGTTTGTGAGGGAGTAACGCCACTTAGATAGACGGGAAAATAGGTCGAGTCTTTTTTTATGTTAGGAGGAACTATCCGCTCTAATCGATTTATAAGAAGGCTCTATCATCGCATTTTAGGTTTTGCTATTGTATTATAAGAAAACACCTTGGGCCTAAATTACTTGGGAGTTTCCCGGTTTCTTCCCAATTTTGGTATTAATCATTGTTGAAATAGCTCTTCTTCCCTATTTGTAATGCATAAAAATAGGGGGCGAAATAACTTTTCAAATCATTATATATAGGAGGGAAAAGGCGGTAAAACATTTTTTTTTCATCGTTTGCATTCAAAATTCTAAATTTTACCTTTGCGCCCGATTTTAAAAGGGGTTTTGCTCCAATTTATCTATGAATAAGCACACAAACCGTTTCGGGATTTACGCACATATATTAGTTGCTCTATTTTTTGTTGCTGTTATATCTGCAAATGCCGTAGGGCAAGACCATGCGGCACCTGCCGAAACCATGCAGCAATTGGATAATGGCACTACCAAGGCTGATGCAGAAGCACATGCAGTATCCAACGATACACATGCAGAAGCACCGCACGAAGAAGCTAAGTTTGATGCAGGAAAAATGATAGTGGAGCATATAAGCGATGCACACGATTGGCATATTGCTGGCCATTTCTCAATCCCTTTACCTGTACTTATTTATTCGCCTACCAAAGGCTTTCATTCCTTTTTGTCTTCTAAGTTCAATCATGGGCATGATGCATATAATGGGTTTCGCCTGGAGCACAATGAAATTGTAGCTGAAGATGGAAGCAAATTATACGATTTAAGTATTACCAAGAATGTATTCGCTATGCTGATAAGTGTGGTTCTGCTAATTTTAATATTTACATCAGTTGCCAAAGCATATAGCAAGCGCACAGGCATGGCCCCAAAAGGGCTTCAATCGCTAATTGAGCCACTTATAGTTTTTGTGCGCGATGATATAGCAAAAGCATCTATTGGGCCGCACTATCAAAAGTATATGCCATACTTACTAACTGCATTTTTCTTTATTTGGATTAATAATTTATTAGGGCTTATTCCGATATTCCCTTTTGGAGCAAATGTAACCGGGAGTATAGCTGTAGCAATGGTATTAGCGGTTATTACGTTAGTAATAGTAACTGTAAAAGCAAAACCCGGATATTGGATGCATATTGTTGCCATGCCTGGAGTGCCAAAGTGGGTGCTATTTTTACTTACGCCTATTGAAATTCTTGGATTTTTCCTGCGTCCGTTTGTATTAATGATACGTCTCTTTGCGAACATTACAGCCGGACACATTATAGCCTTGGCTTTCTTTTCACTCATATTTATTTTTGGAGAGATGAATACAGGTGCAGGTATTGGTGCAGCCATATTTAGTACAGCCTTCGTAGTATTTATGACCGTACTCGAGCTACTTGTAGCCTTTCTTCAAGCATTTGTATTTACACTTCTTTCGGCCATATATATTGGAGCAGCAATCGAAGATCATCATCACGATTCGCATGCGCATGAAACTAAAGCCGAAATGGCACATTAACTGAATTTGGTTTTTTAAACGTTTTAAAATTTATATAATATGTTATCATCAATTTTGCTTGAAGCAGGTAATTTAGGAATGGGTTACGGATTGGCAGCTATAGGCGCAGGTCTTGCTGCAATGGGTGCCGGTTTAGGCATCGGTCGCATAGGTGGTTCGGCTTTAGAGTCTATGGCTCGTCAGCCCGAAATAGCAGGCGATATCCGTGCAAACATGATTCTTACCGCTGCATTGGTTGAAGGTGCTGCCTTCTTTGCCATGGTAGTAGGACTATTGGTTACCTTCAAAAGCTAAAGAATTAAATCATGAGTGCAACGCTTGGTTGCACTCTGATTTTATTTACAAAAGAGTTACTAGTTAAACATAATCTGAATTAAAAAATGGAACTTATAAAACCCTCGTTAGGACTGATATTCTGGATGCTTATTGCATTCTTTACGCTTTTATTTGTGTTAGGAAAGTTTGCCTGGAAACCTATAATGAACGCATTGAGTGAGCGCGAAAAATCCATTTCAGATGCGTTGGATGTTGCTAAGCGCACTAAGGAAGAAATGGCGCAGATACAATCGGACAACCAACGAATATTAGCAGAAGCACGCAACGAGCGTGATTTGTTATTAAAAGAAGCCCGCGATACGAAAGACAAGATTATTAACGATGCAAAGGGCAAGGCACAGGAAGAAGCTGATCGCCTAATTAAAATTGCAAGAGAAAATATACAAAATGAAAAGATGGCAGCTATTACTGAACTAAAAAATCAGGTTGCTAACTTATCGGTAGATATTGCTCAAAAATTATTGACCGAGGAACTATCATCGCCCGATAAGCAAAAGATACTCATTAAGGCGTTGCTTGAAAACGTAAACCTAAATTAATCTTTTTACTTTTTTATATAAATAAAATGTTCAATAATAAAGTAGCAGCAAGATATAGCAAAGCATTGTTTGATTTGGCACTAGAACAAAATATTCTGGTGCAGGTTAATGATGATATGCAATATATAAAGGAGGCATGCAAGGTAAGCCGCGACTTACGTACCATGCTCCAAAGCCCTGTTGTGAAGCCCAATACCAAGAAAAGTGTAATGCATGCGTTGCTGGCTGATAAAGTAAATAAATTAACCATGGAGTTTATTAATTTGCTTACAGTAAAAGGTCGTGCAGGTGATGTTGAAGGAATTGCAACCGCATTTACTAATTCATATTTGAAACATATAGGAGTTGAAAGAGCACAAATTACTACTGCTATTGCACTTGACGAATCAATGCGTACTTCTGTAAAAACGGTAATTAAACAAGCGATTGGCAAAGAGGTTTCGCTTGAAGAAAAAGTAGATAAAGATATTTTAGGTGGATTTATTATCCGTGTTGGCGACCGACAGGACGACACATCGCTTCGAACCAAGTTAGATAAGTTGCGCAGGAAATTCCAGGAAAACCCTTACATAAAAGAATATTGATTTTAATTAAGTTGATAAAATAACTTTTAAGCAGACTAATACTTAGATGCTTAGAGAATACAAAAACAAAAATGGCGGAAATAAAACCAGCAGAAATATCTGCAATTTTAAAGCAACAGCTTTCAAATTTTAAAACAGCTTCTGAACTAGAAGAAGTTGGTACCATACTTCAAGTAGGAGATGGTATTGCACGTTTGTACGGTTTACAAAATGTACAAAGTGGAGAATTGATAGAGTTTCAAAACGGCCTTCAAGGGATTGTATTAAATCTGGAAGAAGATAATGTAGGGGCGGTATTGTTAGGGCCACAAGGAAATCTGAGCGAAGGAGATACGGCTAAAAGAACAGGCCGCATTGCATCTATACATGCAGGTGAAGGATTACTAGGCCGCGTAGTTGATGCCTTAGGAAATCCGATAGATGGAAAAGGCCCAATTACAGGAGAGAAGTTTGAAATGCCTATTGAACGGAAGGCACCGGGTGTAATTTACCGTCAGCCAGTAACTGAACCTTTGCAAACAGGAATTAAAGCTATTGATGCCATGATTCCGATAGGGCGCGGGCAACGTGAGTTGGTAATTGGCGATCGTCAAACCGGAAAAACAGCTGTGTGTATTGACACCATCATTAATCAACGCGAATTTTATGATGCTGGCAAACCAGTATATTGTATCTATGTTGCCATTGGACAAAAAGGAAGTACGGTAGCCAATATTGTAAAAATATTGGAAGAGCGCGGTGCTATGCCATATACCATTGTAGTTGCTGCCTCTGCTGCTGAGCCTGCTCCTATGCAGTTTTTTGCGCCATTGTGCGGGGCTGCTATTGGCGAATACTTTCGCGATACAGGCCGTCCAGCGTTAATTATATATGATGATTTATCTAAGCAAGCAGTAGCTTATCGTGAAGTATCGCTATTGTTGCGCAGACCACCGGGACGCGAAGCATATCCTGGCGATGTATTTTATCTACATAGCCGCTTGCTTGAGCGTGCTGCCAAGGTGATTAACTCTGATGAAATTGCAGCACAGATGAACGACCTACCACCCTCGTTGAAAGGAAAAGTAAAAGGTGGAGGCTCATTAACTGCATTACCTATAATTGAAACACAGGCAGGTGATGTGTCTGCATATATTCCTACTAACGTAATTTCCATTACGGATGGACAAATATTTCTAGAGGCAAACCTGTTTAATAGCGGTGTTCGCCCTGCTATTAACGTGGGTATAAGTGTTTCGCGTGTGGGAGGTAATGCCCAGATTAAATCGATGAAAAAAGTAGCAGGAACCTTAAAGCTCGATCAGGCACAATACCGGGAGTTGGAAGCTTTTGCTAAGTTCGGAAGTGATTTGGATGCTGCCACAAAAGCAGTTATCGACAAAGGTTCGCGCAATGTGGAAGTGCTTAAGCAAGGTCAGTACTCGCCAGTTACTGTTGAAAAACAAATTGCTATTATCTACTTAGGAACAAAAGGATTGCTGCGCAGTGTGCCTATAAATAAAGTAAAAGATTTTGAAGCCGATTTCCTTAATACGTTGGAAGTGCGACATAAGGGCATATTAGATAAACTAAAGGCAGGCCAATTGGATGATGAAATTACAGGCACTTTGGAGCGCGTAGGTAAGGAGTTATCCAGGCGTTACGAATAATCGTGAAGGTTAATTATACTATAAAAACGCCCGCTTTAATTTTAAAGTGGGTTTTTTATTTTATTTTTGAAATCGTTATTCAAATATCAACATGATGAAAATAATTATTGGAGTTTTTTTGGTTTTGGTTTGTTCCATTTATTCTTGCAAAAAGCAAGGTATAGAAACTTTTGATTGTGCCGGAACAGTAGCAACGTATAATGGTACCGTTAAAGCTATTTTAGATTCCAAGTGTGCAACTTCGGGTTGCCATAATGCAACAAGTAATGCAGCAGGGATTAATTTAAGTTCGTATTCTTCTGCCAAATCGGTAGCAGGTCAAGATAAGTTTCTTGGTTCGATACAACATAAGTCCGGGTTTAGTAAAATGCCCCAAGATGCTTCTAAGCTAGATGATGCGACTATTAAAACGCTTTCATGCTGGGTGCAAAATGGTACCCCTGAGAATTAATGCAGTGGGCTTAAAGTTTTTTTTCAATTGAATTATTTAGGATGTTAAGCGCATTTCGAAAAGCCAAAGGATTTTTTATTTCAATAAAACATCCCAGCTTTTTTTACAAAAGTGATTGTATGCTATAGAGTTGTTGCAGATATAGATGAAACTAATAGCTTAGGACGTACTATTGGATGTAACTATTTCTTTAGAAAGAAATACAAAGTTAATTTGAAATTATGAACGAAAGAGTTGTCAGCATGTTGCAATAAAGTTGCGCCTTTAGCCATAAAGCCTTTTTCCCGTAATTTTATTATTTCATAAAACATTTGAATTCCAATACAACAACTTTTTCTTATTGTCGAGTTGTATTGAAAAGCATCCTAATGCGAATTTAAAAAATTTGCAGAAACGGACAAATAAAAAGCAAAGTGCACGCTTAACTTTGCTTTCATAAATTTAAATAAAATGAAAAAAATAAATCTACTATTAATTGCAGGGATTTTCTTGATTGGAACAACAGCAAGATCGCAACAAGTGCCTGTTATACTTGATGCTATGTTATCTCAGGCATTGGATAGCATGCATACGCAATTAGGAAATAAATCGCTGAGCGCTGCTGTGCAATTATCAAATAGCGCGGTATGGACAGATGCAATTGGAATTTCGTCAGTGCAGCCTCCGGTAGCAGTTACACCCACTTATGTTTATGGATTGGGAAGTGTGGCTAAAACGATGACTGCTGCCTGCATATTGCAATTGCTAGATTCAGCTTTTATTGAGCTTGATGATAGTCTGTATCAGTACCTTGATACGTTTACACACATTAGTCCCAATGTTACTATTGCTCAACTGCTAAGGCACCAAAGCGGGTTATATGATGTTTTTGCAAATACTAACTTGCAACCAACACTGCTTGGTGATCCTGATTCGGTGTGGAATTCAGAGGATATCATCACCACATTTATTAAGGCACCTACCGGACTGCCCGGTGGCCCATGGAAATATTGTAATACCAATTATATTTTGCTCGGAATGATTATAGAATCAGTCACAGGCAATCCATATCATGTAGAGTTGAAAAACCGCTTTTTTAATTATTTGGGATTGGCAAGTATTGGCACCTCATCTCACGATACCCTGGCAGGCCCTATTGCCCACGCGTGGATAGATTTAAATGGTGATCAGATTACAGATGATGCACACTGGTTTTTCTTCCCGTGGTTATCACTTAATTCAGCCGCAGGTGCAGCAGGAGGATATTACGGGAATGCAGAAGATGTTACAAAATGGATGCGGGCATACCAGCGTGGCGAGTTACATTCTGCAGGAACCTTAGCACAAGCTCAAGCAACTATTAATGCCCCGGGATTGCCATGCACCTATGGCCTGGGACTGATGAATTATGATTTCACCGGAATTTTTGGTTATGGACATGGGGGCGATCTTGGTTACAGCGCAAGCTCATGGTATTTTCCTTTGTATGATATAAGTATAACGGTATTAAATAACGATGCTGATTTTATTTCGTGGGATTTAATTCCCGTAGTTGAAGCGTTACTTTTAAAGTATACCGAATATATAAATACAGTTTCAATATATGAAAGCCAAACAAATACAACGGCCATAAATGTTTTTCCTAATCCGTTTAATCAAACACTTACACTTGCAACCATGTTTTCGCAGGCAGCAGATGAATTGCGCATCGATTTATATAATGCAAGTGGACAGCAAATGCAAACGAAAACTTTTAGCAATATAACATCAGGGCAAAACATTTTTGAAATGGAAGAAGCCATAAGGCTTGCTGCAGGGTTTTATACCATGCATATATACGTTGATGGTCAAAAAGTTCGCGTGCAAAAATTAGTAAAGCAATAAAAGCAATAAGGTGTAGTAAATCTTTGCGGCTTCAATTGGCTTTTAAAAAAAGTTTTTTCATCGTCTTATTTATTTAGAAAAGTTCTTTAGTAATAGCCAACTGATCCGGTTGGCTATTATTATTTTACCAATTGCTTTTCTTCTACGCCTTCTACATTCCTTGCTTTGGGGCGCTAACTTTTGGTAAAGCGATAGCAGAGAGCCACCGTAATTACACTTGTATCAAGCAAGATGTACCATTAGGATGTTGATTTTTTCAGGCACTTAATCCCTTCGCCCGTTCGCAAAGATTACCTTGTGCTTTTATCATTGCAGATAAAAGCAACAATTGAAGATACAATGTTCTTTCTTCAAACGAGCAATTGAAAATGCTAAACAAAAATGACACTTTTGATATAACGTTTGCTTACCCCTTTCTAAAAATTATTGCAAGTATTTGGAAGGAGAAACTCCAAAGTGTTGTTTAAAAGCCTTGCTAAAACTATGAATATCCGAATAGCCAGACTGGGAAGCTACTTCGGTAATTGAATGATGGCCACATTGAATTAATGTGTGGCAATGAATTAATTTTTTTGTTGTAAGATATTTATGCGGGGTAACTTTAAAAACAGACCTGAACAAACGGTAAAAATGAAATTCGCTTAATCCACAAACTTCAGCTATCGATTTTACATTTAAGTTATGTAAAAAATAATCGTCCATAAACTCTTTGCCACGAATTAGTCGTTGATGCAATTCGAGCCTTGTACTTTGTTTTACTACTGTAATCGATTGCAGTTCATTATGCATTTTGATATGATCATCTATCAGCGCCTTTGCCACTTGATAATAAAAATCAGTTGGCAATGTAAATTGGCCTTGAGTAGTGGCAATAATACGATTGCAAATGGAGGCAAGGTTAGCGCCAACGTTTGTTTGCTTACTGCTCAATACAGATGGTGCGTAATTTTCTCGTGCAAAAAAATTTAATTGAGTTGAATCCATTTGAACCAAATCAGGATGTGCATAACTAGATACTACCTGTGATAGTAAATGTCGGTCAACATCAATGCAAATGCCATGCACATCCTGCTTGCAATCAACATATAAATGAGCCGATGAGTGATGATTGGCCAATAGATAATGCCCTTCTTTAACGTTTAATGGCTTTCCATTTATGCGATATGATTCATGACCAGTATGAACATACTTAATTGAAAAGTTACGAATGGGTATATTCTTTTCAAATTGACGAACAACGGAGTGGTCTACTATGTTGCCAGCATGATTATTGGCCATATTGTTTTCAAGCGGTACAAATCTTTGCATCCAAATAAATGATTAGCTAATTAAGGCAAAGCCAAAGTAGATGAATAAGGAAATCCTTAGCGTTTACAACATGTTATTTAACGTAAGTTTAGGTTGGTATAACAATACCATTAATTCCCTTTGCGAGAATAACAAACTTACAATACCCCTTTGTTAGCCAACTGCCCACAAGCTGCATCAATATCTTTGCCGCGACTTCTGCGAATGTTTACAATCAGTTTTTTCTTTTCGAGGTAGTCTTTAAATGCAAAGAGTTTAGTATCTGTTGTTTTAGTAAACAGACCATCGCCTATGGAGTTATATTCAATCAGATTGATTTTTACCGGAACATGTTTTGCAAATTCTGCCAGCTCATAGGCATCTTGCAGGTTGTCGTTAACGTTATTAAATACAATGTATTCAAGTGTAATTTCGTTTTTCGTTTTTTCGTAAAAATATTTTAATGCATCGCGCAGCGCCTCCAGATTATTATGCTCATTGATGGGCATAATCTGATCACGCTTTTTATCGTTAGCTGCATGTAGCGACAAAGCAAGATTAAATCGAACCTGATCGTCACCCAGTTTCATGATCATCTTGGCTATGCCAGCAGTACTTACGGTAATGCGACTTGGGCTCATTCCAAGCCCTTCGGGGCTTGTAATGTGGGCAATAGACTGCAGCACATTGGCATAATTTAGCAATGGCTCACCCATGCCCATATACACAATGTTGGATAAGGGGATATCATAGTTTTCTGATGCCTGACGGTGTATCATTACCACCTGATCATAAATTTCGGCAGCAGTTAAATTTCGGATACGGTCTAACTTTCCGGTTGCGCAAAACTTGCAAGTAAGGCTGCAACCTACTTGGCTGCTTACACATGCGGTCATTCGCGTTTCAGTAGGTATCAGTACGCCTTCTATCAGATGCTTGTCGTGTAAGCGAAATACATTTTTTATAGTGCGGTCACTACTGGTTTGTGTTTGGTAAATGGAAATAGGATTAATACAAAAACTTGCATCCAATTGCTCGCGCAGCTCTTTCGATAGATTCGTCATTTGCTCAAAGGTGATAGCTGATTTTTTCCATAGCCACTCATATACCTGCTTTACACGAAATGCAGGCTGCTTATGCTCCTGCATCCAGCTTGTAATTTCTTCCTTCGATAAAATTCGTATGTCTTTTTTTTCTTGCATGAGGATGCAAAGATAACATTTGAATGGGCTTGGAGCTTATTGGTGAAAACGAATATCTCCATTCCTGCTAGAATGGTTATATAGTTTTAAAGCTGGCTCTTAATTTAAATTCCAAAAATCGCTTGCGAATTTTCGGTCGTAATTCTGGCAATGTCTTTTACGTTCACATGTTTTATTTCTGCAATTTTTTCTGCTATCAATCGTAAGTAAACCGGGCAATTTTGCTTCCCCGGTAAGGGACAGGAGCTAAGTAAGGAGCATCGGTTTCCAGTACAATTTGTTGTAAATCGATTAATTCTACCTCTTTATCCAATCCTGCTTTTTTAAAGGTAACTACTCCTCCTATGCCAAAATAAAATCCCATATCGCTTATGGCTTTTATTTCATCGGCACTTCCACTGTAACAATGAAATATACCATGCAAGTTAAGATGACTGTATTGTTGCAGGATTTCGATGGTTTCGCGGGTAGCGTTGCGGGTATGCAAACTAACAGGAAGCGATAATTCAGAAGCCAGGTGCAGTTGATGTATGAGTGCTTTTTTTTGCTCTTCTACATGCTTCAAATCCCAGTAATAGTCAAGGCCAATCTCGCCAATAGCATAATATTTAACCGTGCTATCGGCAATAACTTTTTCTATTTGCTTCAAATCCTGCGCATAATTTTCATTTACATAGCAAGGATGTAAGCCCATCATGGCAAAGCAATTGTCAGGATATGCCTGTGCCAGTTTAATCGTTCGGTTTATACTAAGTATATCAATATTAGGCAAAAAAAACCTGCTTACATTATGTGCTATAGCATCTTTAATAAGTGTTTCGCGGGTGTTATCAAACTCCTCTAAGTATAAATGGATATGTGTGTCGGTTAGTACCATGGTGCAAAAGTATGATTCCTGTTTGCATCGTTTGAATTAAATATAATTTTGACCTCAAATAATTCTGGAGTGCCTAAGTTTTTAATTCTACGCTTTAGCTCGATTGGTGATATCGTTTTGACATCACCGGTGATGCGTTGTATAAAACAGCAGTTGAATAATGCAGAAGTACATTTTTTTACCAAAAAGCAATTTGAACCTATAATAGCGCACAATCCGTACATCGATAAGTACTTTCTGCTCGACCATGACATCAAGCCAATTTTGCAACAATTAAAACAGGAAAAGTATGACTATGTAATCGATTTGCATCACAACCTTCGAACAGCTCAAATTAAGTTTGCCCTTCGCGCTAAAGCCTTTTCATTTGACAAGCTTAATTTACGAAAATTGCTGCTAACTCAGTTTAAAATTAATAAGCTGCCCGATGTACACATTGTTCAGCGGTATATGGATACCGTTACATCGTTGGGAGTGATGAATGATGATGCAGGACTCAATTATTTTATAGCTGCTCATGATGAGGTAGATGTAAACAAATCTTTTGGTTTAGGCAAAGGCTCTTTCATTGTTTATGCAATAGGTGGGCAGCATGCAACCAAGCGTTTACCCTCCGATATGATATCATCTATTGTAGGGCAATTAAAGCAGCCTGTAATATTAATTGGCAGTAAGGAAGATGACCAGGTAGCACAGGCAGTTTTAAGTAGTGCAAAAAATAGTAGCAAGGTGATTAATGCGTGCGGCTTATACAATCTCAATCAATCGGTTTCTATTGTTAGCCAGAGCAAAGCGGTGCTTACGCACGATACTGCCATGATGCATGTAGCGGCTGCGTTTCGCAAGCCGGTAATTTCGGTGTGGGGCAATACTACACCACGCTTTGGCATGTCGCCCTATTATGGAAAAGAATGTGTGCCTCAATACATAGCCGAGGTAAGCGACTTAGGGTGCAGGCCTTGTTCCAAGCTTGGATATGACAAATGCCCCAAAGGGCATTTCAATTGCATGCGCATGCAAGATGTAACTGCCATAGCACAAGCTGCTAACCGATTATTCGAAATAACTTAATTTTCATTTTTCCTCTTGTGTTGCTTCGCATTTTTAAGTTGATTTGTTGCAAATAATATTTTACCGATGATAAAAAAATCTTTTTTGTTGGCAACGTTGTGTGCAGGTTGCCTGAGCACCAAAGCACAACCTGCTGTATATGCAAGTATTGACACTACACGCACCAAAGTTGAAGGAAAAAAGAATTTGGAGTTTCTTGAAGTAAGAAATCAGAGTGATGAAATAGCTGAATCCGGATATTTGCTTCAGGGTAAAAAAGATGGGGTATGGAAAAAGTACTATACCAATGGTCCACTTAATAGGCTCGAAGAATACTCGGATGGCGTTTTAAATGGCACTGTGGTAGAACTTAACCGGGGAGGTACCATTGATCTCGATGAAAATTATGTTGATGGAAAGTTACATGGTTTGCGTGTAAAGTATCATTATGGTATGCAGTCGGTCATAGAACATTATAAAAGTGGACTGCTACATGGCGAAAAAATAATGTATTACGAAAACAGTCAGAAACAGGAAGAAGGAGTTTATAACAACGGAAAGCGTGAAGGCGAAACCAAATGGTATAACCAAGATGGAAAACTAATAACCATGTACACCTACAAGGATGGAAGATTAGAAGGGCCTATCAAAGAGTATTATGCAAATGGTACTGTTCAAAAAGAGGGTAATCACATAAACGATGTTGAAGAAGGAGAATGGAAGGAATACTCCGAAGATGGTAAACTTAAGAAAACAGTACTTTATAAAAATGGTACGGTGGTGAAAGAAATACTGGCTAAGTGATTTGCATCTAGGAACTTTGCTATGGTTGAAGGGATAAGATTTTTGGATTTGGACTATGAGTTTAATTGTAAACTTTTTTTAAGTCGGTATTATATTTATCTAATTGATTTTTTGAATGCAAATTTCCTTTTATCTACGTTGGCCACCGTACTAGGCTGTTTTAATTGCTTACAATGCAAATGCGCTGACTGCAGTGCGCCTGCTATGTTCTACAAAATGCGCCTTACTTAACAAAAAATTTGTTCCTAATAAATTCGAAATCTAGACAGCGTTAGAGATGCAAAGACACTTTTGCTTATTGAAGTTTTTGCAAACTTCACCGTAGTTCATATTGCATAAATAATTGTAATTAATTCTATCCAACATTAGAAAAAAATAGCCGAACCTTATGGTTTATTCTTATCTTGCATTAAATATAATAGAGAGAAAATTCTATTAATCAATCAATAAAAGTTCAGCAATACGTATTTGCCAGAATTAGCTAGAAAATTTCAAAATCTTTAATAATCGTTAAACAAAAAAAATTATGAGAAAGAAAATTAACCTACTTGGAGCTGCGTCACTGCTTACAGTAGCCTTGAGCGTACACACCGTTCAGGCACAATGGGCGCTTACCGGAAATTCGGGTACCACCCCCGGAACAAATTTTATTGGCACCACCGATGCTAAAAACTTGCAAATAAAAACAAACAATGCTGTAAGAGTCACGGTGAGTTCAGCAGGCAATGTTGGAATTGGCAATACCAATCCTTCTACCCGACTGCACGTTACAGGCAGTGCACGTATAACCGGCAGCCTTGGTATAGGAGTTACAAACCCTCCAGCCAAGCTATCGGTAAATGGCGATATTCAAATTACTAATTCAAATATACCGATGGGTTTGACGACAGAAGTTTTTGGCAATACACCAATACTCAATTTCGATGTCAATTTCCGCCATCCAAACCTTTACAACGACTACAGAGGTGCCGCATTTCGAATTGACAGTCGCGACAATACCCCTACGTTTTCATGGTTATATCGACCTAAGCAGTCAACCGTTGAAAAAATTTATATGGTTCTTGATTCAGCAGGGAATTTGTTTCTCAATGATGTTAATCCCGGATCTTATGCAGGTGCGAAATTTGGTGTAAAGGCACCCACCAATGCCATCATTGGTATTGTGACCAATAACATAACACAGGCCGTTACAGGAATAGCTAATGGTACAAACTCCTATGGAATATATGGTGTAAGTTCAGGAGGTTATGCCGGCTATTTTGTTGGCAATGTATATTGCACCGGTTCTTATTTGCCATCGGATGAAAAGCTAAAAACCAACATTGTTCCCATACAAAATGCGCTACAACAAGTGATGAGGTTAGAAGTGAAGACATACGACTTTAAGGTAGGAGAGTTTTCTGGAATGAATTTACCTGCGGTAAAGCAGCATGGTTTTATAGCTCAAAATTTGGAAACGGTTTTTCCTGAACTTATACGCAACAATGATGCGAATGAAAAGTTGGGGCAACAAGCATTTAAATCGGTAAACTATATTGGAATGATACCCGTACTTACTGCTGCCATGCAGGAGCAGGAAAAACAATTGCAAGCCAAGGAGGCAAGTCTTAATGAATTAAAAAACAGTAATGCACAACTACAAAAACAGCTTGAAGAATTGACCACTCAGATGCAAAAATTTGAAACGGCACTGTCACAATGTTGTTTGGGTTTGGCGCCTACAGAAAAAAGCAAGGCGCTGCACCGGCCTTGGATGAAGCACAATTGGAACAAAACAATCCTAATCCATTTTCGAAACAATCGGTAATTGAATTTTATGTTCCTGCTAAATTCCATTCTGCGCAATTGGTGGTTGCAGATATGAAGGGTGTGCCAATAAAAATTTTTGATATTAATACGGCAGGTACACAACAAGTAATTATACATGCAAATGAATTTGCAGCAGGCAGTTATTTTTATTCGTTGTTTCTAGATGGTGCAAAGGTTGCAACCAAAAAAATGGAATTGACAAAATAAACGTATTGCAGAGGTAGGCTTATTGAAGACTATAAAGGTGCAGTAGCAGATACTGTACCTTTTTTTTAAAATCAGATATACACACATGCAGGGTTATTTTTATGCAAGCGTATTTTATGTTTATGCAATTTAATATTACTTTAAAAACAAAGATACCTTATTGATAAATCTTGTTATGTATACCAATGAAGCACGTTGCCTAAATCACGGCAGTCATTTTTTATTTCTATCCTTCGCGAATGAAAAAATCTGCACTTTATCTTTTCTTTTTCATGTTTTCAGCATTTGCAAAAGCCCAAACTTTTAATGGTAGAGGAGGCATCATTCCCGACAATGGCCCTGTGGTATTTTTTCCAAGTGTTGTTAGTGGCCTTTCTAGTAATGTTATTGATAGCGCATTTGGTGTTGAGTCTGTTTGTATTAATATAAATCATAACAACGATAATCAATTGACTATTCAACTGGTAGCGCCCGATGGCACTGTTATAGACTTATCAAAGTATAATGGAGGCACAGGGAATAACTATACCAACACATGCTTTTCCGGCTCTGCCACAACTAATATAAAAAACGGTGCAGCCCAGTTTACGGGCAACTACAAAGCAGAAGATAATTTAGGTAATGTAAATAATAATCAAAATGGAAATGGTACGTGGCAATTGAAAGTAGAAGATCATAACCTGTTTTCAACTGGTTCGGTAGTTTCGTGGAATATTAAGTTTAGCAATGCTCCTGCTTATCCGGCATTATTTAAATCTTCTAATCGGCCAATTGCAATTATTAATACCAATGGACAAACTATAGTTGATAATCCTAAAAAGATTGTGCACATGGGTATAATAGATAATGGTGTAGAAGTAAGAAACTACTTGACCGACCCGTTTAATAATTACAATGGAAACATAGCCATTGAAATTCGTGGTAGTTGGTCACAAACCTTTGCGCAAAAACAATACGCATTCGAAACGGTTGATGCTACTAATATGGAAACCGATACCATGGTGCTTGCAATGCTGGCTCAAAGTGATTGGATATTATACGCCCCCTACAATGATAAAACTTGTATGCGCAATGTGCTTGCATATGATATTGCAAATAGAACAGGGCACTATGCATCGCGCACACGCTTTTGCGAATTGATAATCAACAGTGAGTATTTGGGTATTTATGTGATGGAAGAAAAAGTAAAACGCGATTCAAACCGTGTAGATATTTCGAAAATGCTACCCACCGATACAGTCGGGAATGATGTTTCCGGTGGTTACATTGTAAAGATTGATAAAACTACAGGTGCCGGTGGCGCAGGTTGGAGTTCTAAATACGATGGTGTACCGGGAACAAAAATTTATTACCAGTATGAGTATCCTTCCGATATAAAGATAGTTGCAAAACAGAGCACTTATATTCAAGCATATATCGATACGTTTGAACGAGCACTGTTTTCTTCATGGTTTTTGAATACCGATAGTGGTTACAAAAATTATATTGATGTGCAATCATTTGTCGACTATTTAAACGGAACGAAGCATGTAAGAATGTGGATGCATATCGCATCAATACTTTTTTATGCAAGAAGAAAAATACGAAAGGCGGAAAATTATTTGTTGGCCCTGCATGGGATTACAACATTGCATTTTGGAATGCTGATTATTGCGAAGGATATTTAACCTCCGGTTGGCAATATCAATACAACATTATTTGCGGCACGAAGGGTGGCGACAATGTTCCCTTTTGGTGGACAAAAATGTTGCAAGACCCAACCTATAAAGACATGCTAAAATGCCGATGGACACAACTGCGCCAATCAACCTTGCACACCGATGCATTGCTGAATCAAATTGATACAATGGCCACGCTGCTTAACGAAGCAAAGGATAGGCATTTTGCCAAATGGCCGGTGCTGGGTATTGCCTTGTGGGCAAATCCACTACCAGTAGCAAATGATTATGTAGGCGAAATAACAAACATGAAAACTTATATACAGCAACGATTACTATGGTTAGATGTTAACATGCCCGGCACTTGCACCGGACTTGCCGTGGCAGAAAAAAATAATGACACACAACAAATTAAAGTGTATCCTAATCCGTTTGCCGATAAATTTAGCTTTACTTTTAATATTGCTAAACCGGGAAAAGTACATTGTGAAATTAATGATAGTGCAGGCAAAGTGCTTTATTCTAATTTGGAAACGTATACAACTACCGGTATACAGATTTTTGTGGTAAATAATTTTTCTCGTGGCTCAGGAGTTTACTTTCTAAAAATTAAAACGAACGAAGATGTGAGCACAAGTAGGATTGTGAGCGGGCAGCTTTAATTTATGTTACACAGAGCAGCGTCTGTTTCGATAAATTGTATGACAAGAAATTATTAACCTTAAAAAAAACTTATTTGGGCTTTTTGTCGAAAGTGTTTTTAGAGAAGTTTTTTCCTGCAACCATAAAGAAGTATACGACTATAATTCGGCCAAAAAATTAAAAAGGGATACAGCGATGTAACTGCGCGGATAAATAAAGATTAATAAGAATTGTAACGAATAAATTATGCGAAGTGCGAATATCACTTATCTTCCAATCTCTCCCTTGGCCTGCATCAACTTAAAGCGATTGTTTTCATATTGAATAATCTGATCGCCAATAACCTCGTTGGCACGATTCGCACTCAGGAACCAACTGAATTCAACATTGCTCTTTCCACTTTGCAATTCAATAACGTCAAATCCATATTGAGTTTCGTTAGTTACATATACTCCTTTGCAATCTCCTTTTAGTTGTATAAAAACTTCCATAGGATGCGCCTCGTCTACTTTAATATTGCGTGCTAAAGTGGAGTCGATATTAATATGAGCTTTACCATTTACTAATTGACCTCGTCCGAAATCCTGTAACAAAACTTCAGGCGTTTCGGGAGCCGACATAATGCGAAGGTTGCCCGTATTATCTTTTACAAGTGTAGAAACGGTGCCAAGCCCGATTACTTTATATACAGTATTATTTATTAGTGCAGCTACCGAAGTAACTGCCATGTTTACATTGCTTACATTTGTTTGACGTACATAAAATATACCACCATCATGGTCGGTTGCAGTATTGCCATCTTCAAAACTACTGGCATTTATACCGTGCCCAGCACCGGCAGCTTGTACTCCTATACCCGGCTTGAAATTGGTGACATAACCGGGAGGTAAAGGTGGGTTCAATGAAAAAGTTACACCTGGAATACTGGTAGCAGTATTGGCAGTAAAAATTCCTGATGTACCTGTAGTACTTGAATTAACACCAACTACAGTTGCTGAGTTGGTTGAACTTGCATTAATACCAATACCAGTTCCGGATTGTACCACTTCGAGTGCTGTGTTTGCATTGGAACCACTCGATAAAACAATACGACTACCAACGCCCGAGGTACCATTGCGTGTTATAAGCGAACCATACCCTGCTGTGCCACCATGGGTTATATTAAGACCATCTCCTGTTGAGCTGGCAGGCATAGTAAGTGTGATGCCACTTCCTGTGATGTTTGTTCTTATCAGGTTAATGCTGGTGCCTGTTCCTTTATGATTGATGAGTAACCCTTCGTTGGTATTGATAGTACTATCAATGTCTATATGCATTCCTCTGCCTCTTGCTTTTTGTTGTAAGTAGAATCCGGTTGCCGTGCTTGATGGTGTAAGCATTTGCAAATTCATACCTTGGCCAACGGTTGCATTTTGCATTACCAATCTGAATCCGACTCCTACACCATTGAAATTTGTCAGATTCATGCCATTGCCTTGCCCGTTATTTTGCAAAATTAAAGTAGGGTTTGCATTGGCGGCATTTACTGTATTTAATTTCAAAACATATCCTCCTGTGCCGGAGTTATTAGTTAATTCGGCAGTGTTACCGGTGCCACTGGTAATAAAGTTGGCCGTAATACTGTCTTGCGATGTTACACGTAAACCTACGGTATTGCCGGTTACTGCATTGATATGTGTTAATGCCGATGGAGTATTTGTATTAATACCCAGCAAGCCTGTATTCTTTAGCCATACACGCGGCACATTATTAGTGCGCATTATAAAATCAAAATTATTAAGCGACCCAATAAACTCTGTACCAACTAAGGTGTTGCCCACCAATCGCCATGCTGTAGTATCTGCAAGTGCCGAAAAATTGCGCCACTGTGGTGCCACTCCTGGCCCCATGGATGTTAATACCTGATTGTTTATTCCGGGCAAATTGCCAGGCATAAAAGCATTATCCAATCGCAAGTTTCCATTTACATGCAAACGCTCAGTTGGAGCGGCTGTGTTAATTCCAACAAATCCTTGAGTAGCACCCGCTATTCCAATCACACGCATACGTTCAACATTGTTGGTGCGTGTTATAAAATCAAAGGCATTTAATGTTCCAATAAAATTTGCTGAGGAAATGGTGTTGCCTATCAATCGCCAATTGGTTGTATCAGCCAATGCAGTATAGTTTCGCCATACAGGCGCAACGCCCGCCCTTGCGACAAAAGTAATTGACTGCTAGTGCCGGCAGTATTGCCAGGCATAAAAGCATTATCCAATCGCATGTTTCCATTTACATGCAAACGCTCGGTAGGTGCTGCTGTATTAATTCCAACAAATCCTTGAGTAGCACCCGCTATTCCAATCACACGCATACGTTCAACATTGTTGGTGCGTGTTATAAAATCAAAGGCATTTAATGTTCCAATAAAATTTGCTGAGGTAATGGTATTGCCTATCAATCGCCAATTGGTTGTATCAGCCAATGCAGTATAGTTTCGCCATACAGGGGCAACGCCCGCCCCTTGCGACAAAAGTAATTGACTGCTAGTGCCGGCAGTATTGCCAGGCATAAAAGCATTATCCAATCGCATGTTTCCATTTACATGCAAACGCTCGGTAGGTGCTGCTGTATTAATTCCAAAAACCTTGAGTAGCACCCGCTATTCCAATCACACGCATACGTTCAACATTGTTGGTGCGTGTTATAAAATCAAAGGCATTTAATGTTCCAATAAAATTTGCTGAGGTAATGGTATTGCCTATCAATCGCCAATTGGTTGTATCAGCCAATGCAGTATAGTTTCGCCTACAGGCGCAACGCCCGGCCCTTGCGACAAAAGTAATTGACTGCTAGTGCCGGCAGTATTGCCAGGCATAAAAGCATTATCCAATCGCATGTTTCCATTTACATGCAAACGCTCGGTAGGTGCTGCTGTATTAATTCCAACAAACCTTGAGTAGCACCCAGCTATTCCAATCACACGCATACGTTCAACATTGTTGGTGCGTGTTATAAAATCAAAGGCATTTAATGTTCCAATAAAATTTGCTGAGGAAATGGTGTTGCCTATCAATCGCCAATTGGTTGTATCAGCCAATGCAGTATAGTTTCGCCATACAGGCGCAACGCCCGCTCCTTGCGACAAAAGTAATTGACTGCTAGTGCCGGCAGTATTGCCAGGCATAAAAGCATTATCCAATCGCATGTTTCCATTTACATGCAAACGCTCGGTAGGTGCTGCTGTATTAATTCCAAAAAATCCTTGAGTAGCACCCGCTATTCCAATCACACGCATACGTTCAACATTGTTGGTGCGTGTTATAAAATCAAAGGCATTTAATGTTCCAATAAAATTTGCTGAGGTAATGGTGTTGCCTATCAATCGCCAATTGGTTGTATCAGCCAATGCAGTATAGTTTCGCCATACAGGCGCAACGCCCGCTCCTTGCGACAAAAGTAATTGACTGCTAGTGCCGGCAGTATTGCCAGGCATAAAAGCATTATCCAATCGCATGTTTCCATTTACATGCAAACGCTCGGTAGGTGCTGCTGTATTAATTCCAACAAATCCTTGAGTAGCACCCGCTATTCCAATCACACGCATACGTTCAACATTGTTGGTGCGTGTTATAAAATCAAAGGCATTTAATGTTCCAATAAAATTTGCAGAAGTAATGCTGTTGCCAATAAGACGCCAGTTAGTAGAATCGCTAATTGCATTTAGGTTGCGCCATTGAGGTGCAACACCAGGTCCAAGTGACATTAGGAATTCTCCATTTGCTCCGGGTAAATTATTTGGCATAAAGGCATTGTCTATTCGCAATGTTCCATTCACATGTAATTTTTGAGTTGGGGTTGCTATACCAATACCTACATTTTGAGCTATACTTTCAAAATAGCTAAGAATACAAAAAAAGGCAACCATGCCCGATACAATTTTCTTCATTTCTTTACTTAAATAAAACAGAGCCGCTTACCGCTGCACCAACAATTTTACTGAGTGTAAAGTTGAAGCGCCATCTGTTATCCGAATCATATATGCAGCAGGTGCTAACGATTGTAAGTTAAGCACCAGCGTTTTATCTTTTATTAGATGCTCACGCTGCACAGCTTGTGCTGCAACAACTTTGCCAAGCATATCTACAAATTCAATTCTAAAATCATTAGTAATCATTTCTTCTTTTAGCACCGTAATGTGTAACGTGGTATTATCAGAAGCCGGATTAGGATATAGATTTATTGCCATGATTGCATTTGTTGTAAGATTTACAACACGTACATTCGAGTATTTAATTGATCCATCCGTTTTATGTATTTTAAGGCGATAGTATGTGAGTCCTAAGTATGGAGAGAAATCAATGGTTGCATAATTGGTAGTCGATTTGGCGTTTCCTTTGGCATTTACTTTTTCAAGGAAACTGAAAGTATAATTATCGCGCGAGCGTTCAACATCATAATATAGTACATCATCTTCGCTCGCCACAGTCCATGTTATATCAGTTTTTTTTTCGCTATTAAGAATGGCATCAAAGGCAAGTAATTCTATAGGTAAGGGTTGATCTTTTTCTACTAATACCCATGCTACATTGTAGGCATTAACGCCAGTTATGGATACTGTGTTGGCGCTGGTATTGCAAGTTCCGGCAGGCGCTTGCACCCATCCGGCTACACCATTGTGTCTTTGGGCACCCAGATTAGCTTCGGTAATGGTATTGGTACTACCACCGCTACCATCCCATTCGCTATCGCGATAAGTAAACGTCATGGTTGATAATGGTAAAGTACCATAGTTGGCCGAAGTCATTGGCCACCAGCGATCGTTAAGGCTTTGCGAATTTTCGAGTCCACTCCAAAGTTGTATGGTGCTTGGCACAGGAGGAGGCAAAGGACGATTGTTTGGTGTAACGTTGGTGGTGGTTGGATAGGTAGCTGCCATAATATTGCCCGTTGCGCCAACCCCGGCTGTAGTTATATTTATGGTAAGAGGCAGGTAATTGGAAGTGGTAGCATTGCCAAATGGAAATACATAACTGCCGGTACCGGTGCCAATATTCCATTGAATATTGCCATAGCCCGAAGCAGGAGGTGTTTCGCTAATAATAAAACCGGTAGTGCGGGTTATAGCTCCTGTACCGGCATTGGCCACTGTAAGGGTTCTTGTATTTAAATCAAGATTGCGTGTACCTAATGATAATACACCTACTGGGGTTACATACGCTCCTCCAACAATGGTGTTTATTAAAAGTGTTTTTGTGCCTGTTCCATTTAGTTGTAAGTTATTAAATGCAGTGGTGTTAGTGCCACCAATGGTTTGGTTGACGCCATTCAGCGATACGGTACCGGTCGTTGTACCAAAGCAATTATTGGCAGAATTATGTATCCAATTGCCCGAAAGTTCGATGGTGCCATTATTATCAAAACGACCCAGGTTTTGATTTTGAATATCGCCTTGCACGGTAACTGTTACTCCCGGCTGCACGGTAACAATCACATTGTCCGTTGTCCATAATTGAGCATTGCACTGTAAGGATGCAATCAAAATCGTAATAACTTTAAATAAATACTTTTTCATCTAAAAGAAAATGCTTTGTTTGAAGTTGTAAATATAAAATAATTCTTGCCTCACAAACAATAAGGTCAAACATTTATGCCCAAAAAGGCTGCAAGTAAGGGACTTTCAGCTATTTTTCTTTCAACAGATTAAAAACTAATTGTTCAAAATCATTTTTAAAGTCAATAAAATGTTTGCCAGTTGCCGGCCCGCTAAATCCAGTATGTATTTTTCGTGCCCGTCCTTTTTTGTCAATTACAATGGTTGTAGGGTAACCTAACACGGCATTTAGCATGGGCAAAGCTTTAGAGGCTTCCTCCTTAGCGGCTTTGCCGGCAAGCAAAATTTCGTATTCAAGGCCAAAGCGGTTTCGTATACGTTGTACATTGGCTATGAACTTGGTTAGGCTAGTGTCTTTTTCAAAAGCCAAACCAATTATTTCAATTCCCTGATTCTTGTTTTTAGTATAAAATGAAGACAGGTACTCGGCTTCGTCCATACAGTTGGGGCACCAGGTACCCATAATGGTGATAATGATGACTTTGTTTTTGTACCGTTGGTCGCGGTTGCTTACGGTAATTCCCTTTTCATTAGGGAAGGAAAAATCAATGGTGCTATAACCTTTTTTAAGATAAGTAAGTTCATAAGCGCTTGGCAGTGCAACCGTATCATTGGCATAAGCTACAAATGGTTCGCTGTGGTGTATGCCCGAATAGAAGGTGCCACATATACTATCGCCATTAATTTTTGCTAAAAATAAAAATGCATGAGCACCATCAAAGCACGACAGCTTTAGGCTATCATTATCTGCCACGCCTTCCAGAAAGCGGTAATCGCCTGTGGTAGTAAGAAATGTGGCACGAATAATTTTCCCATTTTGAGAAATTATGGCAACCGCTTTCGATTCATCTGGCGTGCCTTTGCTGAACTGGGTAATATATTTTTTTTGCAATACCGGAGCAGGTGTACGATGATTGAATTCGAAACGTGTATGATTATCATACTCTGCAGTAAATGGAATTTGATTTAGTGTTGTCCGGTTATGATTGATGTAAATGCCGGTCATTTTTTTGCTTGTAAGCTGTGCTCTTATTTCCGAATCAAACAATGGCATTCGAATAAAAATGGAATCACCTTCTATACGATAGTCATCTATTTTTATGCGCTCTTCTGCATTTATAATTTCAATAGTGGTTTTATCTCCATCTTCATGAATATCCATTATAAAGGGTAGCTCATTTCCACCAGACAGGGATAGAACTGCGCGCCAGTAACCAATAATAAGTGCTGTTTTTAACATGCCATAAAGATATGTTATTTCAACAAAAGGAAATGGATTTCATCTGTTGGAGTTTGAAAAACGTTAGCGTACAGACCTCTTTTTTTTAACGCCAAAAATTATTTTTATGATATATATCATATTGAAACATGATACAAACACAGGTTATCACATGAGCATTGCAATTTTTTTTGCAGGATATAATATCATACACCCCGGTGGCAATAAATTTAGTTACATTTATCGAAAGATTGTAGATGAAGAGTGCAATAGAAAAGCAAAACCTTTTGGAAGCGTTGTTTATCAATGTTACCGAAAGTATCATAGTAACCGGGCAAAGTGGAGACATTCAATTAATAAATCCGGCTACTGAGCGACTGTTTCAATATACCCAGGAAGAATTGGTAGGTAAAACAGTAGAATGCCTTATACCTGCGCGTTTTGCCGGGAATCATGCTGCACATAGAGGTAAGTATAATACCAACCCTCACTCGCGTTCGATGGGTTTAGGCATAGACTTGTTTGCAAAGCGAAAGGATGGCAGCGAGTTCCCTATTGAAATTAGTTTGTCGCCATTTACTGCTGGCACCGATAAGTATGTCATTGCATTCCTGGTGGATATTACCCTGCGTAAGAAAGCAGAACAACGAATAATTGAGAATAAAGCAGAGCTTGAAATGCTTACCGGTGAATTGCGTGCATCAAACGAACGGCTCGAAATAAAAGTAAGCGACCGTACTAAAGTGTTGAGTGAAGCGCTTGGTCAGTTAGAAAAATCGAAAGATGAATTGAAGATTGCGTTAGCTAAAGAAAAGGAATTGAACGAACTAAAAACAAGATTTATTTCGATGGCATCGCATGAGTTCAGAACACCGCTTACAACCATCTTGTCATCGGCATCGCTCATTGGAGAATATCAGACTACCGAACAACACGAAAAAAGGGAGAAGCATGTAAGCAGGATAAAATCGGCAGTAAATAACCTTAATGATATACTAAGCGATTTTCTGTCTATTAGTAAAATTGAAGAAGGGAAAGCATATGCTGAACCAACCATGTTTAATTTACATGACCTTGCCAGCGAAATAAAAAGCGATATATCGGGCTTACTAAAGCTAGGGCAACATATAGAATTAGAATATTCAGGGGCCACCGAAATTTATTCGGATAAGAAAATGTTACGAAACATCATTATTAATTTGCTTAGTAACGCCATAAAATTTTCTGACGAAAACAAACCAATTGAATTGCAAATAAACACAGGTGCAGATATCACAAAATTGAGTATTAGAGATTATGGAATGGGTATTAGCAACGAAGATAAGAAACACTTGTTCGAGCGTTTTTTCAGAGGAAAGAATGCTCTTAATGTGCAAGGTACAGGGCTCGGCTTAAACATTGTAGCTAATTATGTTGAGTTGTTGAATGGGTATATCGAAATTGAAAGTGAATTGAATAAGGGAACTTGCATTGCCATTACGCTAGAAAATAAACAGCCACAAAGCAGAAGTTGAATCAAGTATCTAACCCCCGGTAATGTACATGTAAAGAATAATGTACTACTCAGATAAGATGACTCATAATTAAAAAACGAGATTAGATTTTAAGCTGCAAGATTGTTTACTAAGGATAAAAAAATGTTATATGATGATAAAAATACTGTTAATAGAAGATAATAAAGAAGTGCGGGAGAATACTGCCGAAATTCTTGAACTTGCCGGTTACGAAGTAGCTACTGCAGCCGAAGGTAAGCAAGGTGTAGAGCAAGTATTGCAGCATAAGCCCGACTTGATTATTTGCGATATCATGATGCCCGTATTGGATGGTTATGGCGTGTTGCATATGCTCAGCAAGAACATCGATACGGCTTCTATACCATTTATATTTTTAACAGCAAAGGCTGAGCGGAGCGATATGCGAAAAGGTATGGAAATGGGTGCCGATGATTATATAACCAAACCATTTGACAAAATTGAATTACTGAATGCAGTAGAAAGCAGACTGAAAAAAATTGAGCACCTTAAGCGAGAATATTCAAATGATCTGGAAGGGATTTCGGGATTCATAGGAGATATACGCGGCAAGGATGCGTTAGAAAAATTTGTGGCAGGCCGAAAGATTAATCAATATAAGAAAAAGCAGCACATATATCTGGAAGGTAATTACCCACTGGGAATTTACTTTATCAATAAGGGCAAAGTAAAAGTATATAAGATACACGAACATGGACGCGAGTTTGTAACTTCGCTGCTGCGCGAGGGCGAGTTTTTTGGATATAGCAGTTTGTTTGAAGATAGTATGTATGGCGAATCGGCACAAGCACTAGAAGATAGCGAGATTACCTTTTTGCCTAAAGAGGATGTTACTTCACTCATATTTAGTAATCGCGAAGTGGCGCGAAGGTTTATGCATATACTTACCAATAACATTAATGAACATCAGGAAAAACTTATTGAACTTGCTTATAGCAGTGTACGCAAACGTGTAGCCGAAGCACTTATACAATTGCGCAACAGATATCAAAAAGATAAAGACGCAGTATTTAGCATAGCTATATCGCGAGATGATCTGGCAAGTATAGCCGGCACAGCCACCGAAAGTCTGATACGAACTCTCAGCGATTTTAAAGAAGAAAGGCTTATAGAAATTTCAGCAGGAAAAATTGTGCTGCTTAATGAGAGAAAATTGGCCGAGATGAAAAATTAATAAAAGCCGACAACATCAACAAAAAGTAAAGTATGAATACCCATCTGATAAATAAATTTATAGCAACTTCCGAATTGCGCAGCAGGTTAGTATCGTATGGCATTTCTAAAACCTATGAGGAAGGCGATATTATCGTTAACGAGAATGCGTATATACGCGCTATACCCATTGTGCTTCGGGGTGTTATAAGAGTAACACAGGCCGATGATGAAAATCATGAAATATTACTTTACTATATATTGCCAGGCGAAAGTTGCATAATGTCATTTCTTGGAGGTATGCATCACGAAACAAGCAAAATAAAAGCCATTGCCGATGAACCCACAGAAATACTTCTTATTCCTATTGAGAAAGTAAGTAAACTTATTGCGGAGTTTCCCGAATGGCTTGATTATATTTTCAGGTTATACCACAAACGATTTGAAGAATTACTGGAAGTGGTAAACTCGATAGCATTTAAAAAGTTAGATCAGCGCTTGCACGAAACACTTGTTCGAAAAAGCGAAATAAACAACCGACAGCCCATACAGCTTACTCACGAGCAACTGGCATCGGAACTTGGTACTGCACGTGTGGTTGTTTCCCGTTTATTAAAACAAATGGAAACGGAGGGCCTTATTCAGCTGGGGCGAAATAAAATTACAGTTATGTAACAAAAGTTGCTGTATGGCAATTTTACTTAGTGAATCTTTGCATCAATAAATAAAGTTTAAGTCTAACATTTAAAATCAAAAAAAATGAAACCAAATATGGGTACTGCCGATAAGGCAATTCGAATCTTAGTAGCTTTAGCAATTGCAGGTTTGTATTATGCTAATATTATTTCAGGCACAGTAGCAATCGTTTTGCTAGTCTTGGCTGTAGTTTTTGTGCTTACAAGTTTAATTAGTTTTTGTCCATTGTATTTTCCATTCGGAATCTCTACACGTAAAAAGTAATCAAGTAAAAAATCATGATTGATACATTGAAACAAATGTTGGGTATTGGCCCAACAATTGATTTTGCCGAGTTAAAAAATCAAGGCGCCCAGATTATAGATGTACGCTCACCCGGTGAGTATGCACAAGGTCATATACATGGCAGCATAAATATTCCTTTGCAAAATCTGCCAAAGCAACTATCCAAAATTAATAAGGATAAGCCGGTAATTACCTGTTGTGCTTCGGGTATGCGCAGTGCTACTGCCAAAGGTATTTTTCAATCACATGGATTTGCTCAGGTGCACAATGGCGGAGGATGGCAAGGGTTGAAAAGTAAACTTGAAAAATAGTGGACAAAGCACATTTGTATCAAGACCAAGTTTCTTGCCATTGCCGAAAATTCAAAATCGTAATTCGCTTCATTCACATACAATGCAAAAGGCAAGCTGGTGCAAGTAAATGGTAAGTTCAAAATGGCCAAAGTTATTTTAGAGTAAATCGTAATCATTAAACATAAAAGTGATTAAAAAAAGACAGAATGCATGTTGCAAAAATCAGAAGGTGCTTGTCTTATTTCTAATTCGATAACATTCGTAATAATCATACACACAAAAATAGGCGTAGTAAAAAATAAATAAGAAATGCAACCAACGTTTTCACAAGTAATACAAAGCCCAACGCCCACCCTTGTCGATTTTTATGCAGATTGGTGTGGTCCATGCAAGCAGATGAAGCCAATACTTGTTGAGCTTAAATCAAAAATGGGAGATGCCATTAAAATTATTAAAGTTGATGTTGACAGCGCTCAGGCAGCAGCGCAAACGTATAACATACAGAGTATACCTACCTTGATTCTTTTTAAAAACGGAAGTATTGTGTGGCGTAAATCCGGAGTGGTTGCAGCACAGCAACTGGAGCAAATTATACAACAACATTTATAAGGAGCCATGCTAAAAAATTTCTTTTACTCGGTACTGTGGAATAAATGCCCCCGATGTCATGTTGGCCGGGTTTTCAAATTTCCTAACGCGTATAATCTTTCTACCTTTGATAAGATGCATGATAACTGCACTTGTTGTAATGAAACATATCATAAGGAGCCGGGGTTTTATTATGGTGCTATGTATGTTAGCTATGCACTTATGGTAGGGTGGTTTTTAATTACATGGGGCATAAATGCATGGCTGTTTAATGCCGGAGTATGGACCTACCTCAGTTTGGTAAGTTTAAGTATCATATCATTTGCTCCACTAACTTTTAGAATATCGCGTTTGGTGTGGCTCAACTTTTTTGTTTCGTACGATGCCTCCAAAAAACAATGCGCGCCTAAACCCTAAGGTTAATAGATGTCGTGTTCTTCAGGGTCTTCCTTTTCTATTTTAAAATGCTTTGCTAATTGTTCGCCTTCTTCGTTTTGTTGATCGAGCGTCCAGTCATCAGTTTTTGATGTTTCAAGCCACACGTTACCCGACTTGCGAAATACCTGAACACATAAACCAAAATTTTTGAAAAAATGTGTTTCAAATTCTCCTACGGTAATAGTGGTATCAAAATGAAACTCAAAGTTATCGGGTTTAGATTGAATGCGGCCTAAAGATTCATTTCTACTTATTAATTTATCTTTTGTAAATCCTATTCCTTTAACACATGGGTTTTTAAAAAACTCTATCCGCAGAAATGGAAAAATTCTGTTGAACTCTCGCTTTAATTCAAAAGTTGTTTTTGTTGTTTTTATCAAAAGTGTGTGATTCATGTTGCTGTATTATTTATTTAGTAAAACTAATTCAGGGCTGAATTTTATAATTTTTTCTACACCGCCATCTACGTTTACTATGTGGTTAATTCCATTTGCTTTTAATATAGAAGCAGCAATCATAGAACGGTATCCACCTTTGCAAAACAGCAAATAGTTGCGGTCGGGTGTAAATTCGTCCAAGATGCTTTGAAGCTCGCCCAATGGTTTTGTGTAAACGCGGTTGATGGTTGCTTGTTTAATCTCGGCAGGTCTTCGCACATCAATAAGCGTATACTCAGGGTTTTCGTAATAAAAGAAGAAATCACTTGCATCAATATTTTCCACTGTATTTATAGGCAGCCCTGTTTTGAGCCATGCGTTAAATCCACCATTCAGATATCCTTTCACCTGCTCATACCCTATGCGTGCAAGGCGGGTTACGGCTTCAGCTTCGGTTCCCAAATCAGTAACAAGTAAGATTGGTTTGTCAATGTCGATGAGCGTTCCTACCCAAGGAGCAAACTCACCTTGCAGACCTATGTTGATGGCTCCGGGAATAAAACCTTCGGCAAATTCTGCTGCTTTACGTGTATCAATTATTATTGCTCCCTGCTCTTGCTCTTGTCTAAAATTATCAATCGAAAGTGCTTTGCAATTATTTAGCAACAACTCATCAAAACTCCGATAGCCTTGTTTGTTTATTCCTGCATCTTTAAAGAAGTATGCCGGAGGTGTAGCAAGACTGCCGGCAACAATTTCGATAAACTGTTCACGACTCATGGGTTGCAATGCATAATTATTTTTTTTCTGCTCACCAATGGTGGAGTGTTTTTCGATGCCAAGATTTTTGCCACAAGCCGAACCCGCTCCATGACCGGGATAAACAATCACCTCATCATCTAAATCCATTATTACATTCGTAAGTGAATCATACAGTTGAGAAGCAAGCTCCTCTTTGCTTAACATTCCACTCATCAAATCAGGTCTGCCAACATCACCAACAAACAGAGTGTCCCCAGTAAATACAGCATAGTCCTGCCCTAACTCGTTCATAAGTAAAAAGCACGAAGACTCAATCGTGTGGCCAGGGGTATGCAACAATTGTATCGAGCAATTGCCTAATGTAAAAATTTCGTGGTGCTTGCCCACGTAAGCACGATAGTGTGGTTGCGCATTAGGACCAAACACAATGGTAGCTCCGCTCATGTCACCAATATCAACATGCCCTGATACAAAGTCTGCATGAAAATGTGTTTCGAAAATATATTGTATACGTGCATTACGCGACTTTGCCAGTCTTAAATACGGCCCGGGCTCGCGCATAGGATCTATTATTGCTGCTTCTCCTTCCGATTCAATATAGTAACTCGCTTGTGAAAGACATCCGGTATATATTTGCTGTATGAACATCGTGTTTTTTTTAATGGCCAAAGATTGATTAATTCAATTTGTAATAAGATGATAAAAGTCAGTTTGCAATAAGACTATTCTCAACTTCGGAGTTTCTAAAGCACAATATCATTGCCGTGTAATTTAGTCTATGCCAAAAGTAGTTGAACAAGAGTTGTGTTTTCATTGTGGTGCTATATGCCAGGATGACGCCATTACTGCAGATGAAAAAACATTTTGCTGTAACGGATGCATACTCGTATACGAAGTGTTGCGCGAAAACAACCTATGCAGTTATTATGAGTACCAGAAGCAACCCGGCATAAAAACCGCCTTGCGCGATGACAGGCGTTTCAGATATCTTGATGAAAAATGGGCAGCCGAAAAACTGGTTCAATACCGAAATGGAAGCTTGGTATATCTTACCTTTTTTATTCCTGCAATGCATTGCAGCAGCTGCATTTGGTTGCTCGAAAATTTCAGAAGACTTAATAAAGGCATTGTCGAAAGCAAAGTAAATTTTCTGTGCAAAGAATTAAAAATTGTTTTTGACGAACGTCAAACAACACTGCGACAGGTAACAGAACAACTTGCCGCGGTGGGTTATGAACCCGCCATCAATTTAGATACTAACAGGAAAGAACAAACCATCTCAGCTAACCGTAGCAGAATTATTCGTATTGGTGTGGCCGGGTTTTGTTTCGGAAATATTATGATGCTGAGTTTTCCGGATTATTTTTCTGCGGGAAATTTAGCTGATGATAGCTTGAAATATTTCTTTAGCTACATGAGTTTACTCTTATCCTTGCCTGTTTTTATTTACAGCGCTTCCGAATTTTTTATTCAGTCATATCGCTCATTAAAGCATAAGCAGGTATCCATTGATGCGCCCATTGCGTTGGGCATTGCAGCTATCTTTATTCGCAGTGTATACGAAATACTTTCAGGCACCGGCACCGGATATTTAGACAGTGGCAGCGGGCTAATATTCTTTATGTTAATAGGGCGCTGGTTTCAGGACTTTACATTTGAGTCTCTTTCATTTAGCCGCGATTACAAATCGTATTTTCCAATTTCAGTTACTACGCTTATTAATGGACTCGAAAAGGATGTTGCTGCCGACACGCTAAAAGTAGGCGACAGAATACTGATACGGCAACAGGAAATAATTCCGGTTGACGCTATCCTTCAAAGCAACATGGCCAATGTTGATTATGCCTTTGTTACCGGTGAAACAAATGCTGTGAAGCACGCCAGTGGCGAGCTGCTGTATGCAGGTGCCAAAAATTGTGGAGGAATGATTGAGTGTCTTGTGTCGCGCGAAATGGCCAAGGGATACATTACGCAATTGTGGAGTGAACACATGCAAAAGAATAACGAAAGCAAATTTGAAAAACTCGTTCATCTGATAAGCAAATGGTTTATTGTAGTTACCATAGTTGTAGCCATAGTTGCCGCAATGGTATGGTGGCAGCAGGACAGGTTGCGCGCCATCAATGCCTTTACCGCTGTGCTTGTTATTGCATGCCCTTGTGCCCTTGCATTATCAGCTCCTTTCACTTTTGGCAACATGATGCGCATTTTGGCAAAAAGCAAAATATACCTGCGCAGCCATAAAGTAATTGAACAACTTGCCGATATATCATATATTATTTTTGATAAAACCGGCACCCTCACAACCTCAGGAGCATCGCATGTTAAGTATTTTGGCAAAGAGCTTTCTACCCATTACCAAAAATTAGTGTACAGCATTGCCAGGCAGTCATCGCATCCGCACAGTAAAGCAGTTGCCAATTCTTTACATCAAAAAGAGTTTTTACAGGTAACCAGTGTTAATGAGCAAAGTGGTTTCGGTATAGCAGGAATGGCCAATGGTACCGCTATAAAATTAGGAAATAAGCAATGGGTTGGCAACTCCGATGCCAATGCACCGCAAGGTTCTTGTGTGCATCTAAGCATCGAAAACAAGTACATGGGTTATTTTGAAATAAATAATAAGTATCGTGATGGCATTGCAGATATGATAAGCAAATTGAACGATGGCAGCTACAAACTTGCCTTGCTATCAGGCGACAATGACAACGAAAAAGAAAACCTTCAAAACATTTTTGGAAGTAAGGCGGGTATATGTTTCAATCAATTACCAAAAAATAAACGCGATTTTATTAAACAGGTGCAAGACGAAAACTATCAGGTAATGATGGTGGGCGATGGATTGAATGATGCAGGGGCTTTGATGCAAAGTAATGTGGGTATGTCTGTTTCTGAAAATACCAATGCCTTTACCCCTGCAAGCGATACCATCATAGATGCCTCTGCTATAAAACATATACCGGCACTGTTAACCTATGCCAAAGTATCCATGAGAATAATTGTGATAAGTTTTATAATTTCTCTGCTTTATAATGTAGTGGGTTTAAGTTTTGCGGTTACGGGCACCTTATCGCCATTGATAGCGGCCATACTCATGCCTATAAGCACCATTAGCCTGGTACTGTTTACAGTGGCAGCCAGTAGTTTGTATGCTCGCAGGTTAAAAATTGGCAAAAAAAATATCGAATAAACAATAGATGATAAAAGTCATATATATGTCAAACAATCATCATGACCTGCCTAAGGCCAAGAAAATAGTTTTGTCGACTTATGAGTGTTATCATCATTCTTATAGCCATTAGCTTACTTGTTGCTTCCGGATTTCTTATAGCCTTTTTGTGGGCAATGAAAAGCGGGCAGTATGAAGATGAGGTTACACCCTCTATACGGATGTTATTTGAAAACGAAGGCACCACTGAAAAAAAAATTGAAACTACCGAAAACCAAAATAAAGATTTATGCTAGAAAAATTCGAATACGATAACCGAATCGTAAAAAACTTTGCCATTGCTACTATGATTTGGGGCATAGTAGCCATGTTGGTGGGCTTGATAATAGCACTGCAAATTCCTTTCCCGGACTTAATTTCGAATCACATACAACATTTGGCAGGCTTCGTCCTTTGCATACCAATGCTGTGATATTTGCTTTTGTAGGTAATGCCATGTTTATGGGCGTTTACTATTCGCTACAGCGGTTAATGAAAGCACGTATGTTTAGCGATGTGCTTAGCCGCATTCACTTTTGGGGATGGCAATTAATTATTGTGAGTGCAGCACTCACACTTCCGTTTGGTATAACCACTAGTAAGGAGTATGCCGAATTAGAGTGGCCTATTGATATTGCCATTGCGCTTATATGGGTTGTGTTTGGCATAAATATGTTTGGCACAATTATCAAAAGACGCGAGCGGCATTTATATGTGGCGGTTTGGTTTTACATTGCTACCGTTGTAACGGTAGCTGTATTACATATCGTTAATTCCATGGCCATACCGGTTTCTTTTTTCAAGAGCTACTCCGTATATGCAGGCGTGCAGGATGCATTAGTACAATGGTGGTATGGGCACAATGCAGTTGCGTTTTTCCTTACAACTCCTTTCCTCGGATTAATGTATTACTTCCTTCCCAAAGCAGTTAACAGGCCGGTATATTCTTATCGTTTATCTATCATACATTTTTGGGCGCTTATATTTTTATACATATGGGCGGGGCCCCATCACTTGCTTTATACTGCCTTGCCCGACTGGGCACAGTCGCTTGGTGTGGTGTTCTCCATTATGCTTATTGCGCCATCATGGGGTGGGATGATCAATGGTCTTCTTACCCTACGTGGTGCGTGGGATCGGGTTCGTGATAATGTGGAGCTTAAGTTTTTTGTAGTTGCAGTAACTTGTTATGGTATGGCAACCTTTGAAGGACCTATGCTTTCGCTTAAAAGTGTAAATGCCATTGCACACTTTACCGATTGGATTGTAGGCCATGTGCATATTGGTGGTTTAGGTTGGAATGGATTTTTAATTTTTGGAATTTTATATTGGCTCATCCCTAAAATTTATAACGCGCCTCTTCACTCACAAAAACTTGCATCGTTCCATTTTTGGATTGGTACGTTGGGTATTATGTTTTATGCCATCCCCATGTATTTTGCCGGTTTTACACAGCACTTTATGTGGAAGGAGTTTACTGAAGATGGAATTTTAAAGTATCCTAATTTTTTAGAAACCGTAGTGCAGATTATGCCTATGTATAAGTTGCGCGCATTGGGCGGTGGCTTGTATTTGATAGGAGCCATTGTGATGGTATATAATTTAACAAAAACGGCAAATGCCGGTAGCCTGATTGCTAACGAGCCGGCCGAAGCAGCTGCCCTCGAAAAAAACTATACCGGACACCCTGGACACTGGCATCGTTGGATTGAGCGTAGACCTGTGCAAATGTTGGTCTGGAGCTTAATTGTTATTTTAATTGGAGGTATTGTTGAGTTGATTCCAACCTTCATGGTGAAGTCCAATGTGCCCACTTTAAGTTATGTTAAGCCATACACTCCGCTCGAGTTGCAAGGACGCGATATTTATATTCGCGAAGGATGCTATACCTGCCATTCGCAAATGATTCGTCCATTCCGCTTTGAAACCGAACGTTATGGTGAGTACTCTAAACCGGGCGAATTTGTTTACGATCACCCATTCCAATGGGGAAGTAAACGCACCGGGCCCGACCTGCATCGCGAAGGTGGCCGTTATCCCAATGCATGGCACTATTTCCATATGGAAGATCCGCGAACCATGTCGCCTGGAAGTATCATGCCTCCATATCCCCATTTGATTGAGGACGATTTGGATATTGCATCCACACCTGATAAGATTAAAGTGATGCAAAAACTTGGAGTGCCTTATCCGGAGGGATATGCAGATAAAGCAAACGATGATTTGAAAAAGCAGTCAGATGAAATTACCGCAGATCTTGCCAAGAATGGTATTAAAGTGATGAGCCAAAAGGAAATTATAGCCATGATAGCCTATCTGCAACGCCTTGGAACCGACATCAACAAAAACAAATTAACCGAATCAAAATAAATCTGTCAGTTATGTATAAAGAAGTATTGTCATCCATAGAAAATATCGGCATTTACCCGGTATTCTCATTCATAGTGTTTTTTATTTTTTTTACCATGATTGCTGCTTGGTTATTACGTTCTAAAACCGAAGATTTTGAAATGGTAAGCCAGTTGCCTTTAACCGAAAACGAGCAAAACTAAAATTCAAATAGTATGAAAAACAAAGCTATTTCATTGAATAAAATATGGTTAACGGTAACCTTATTAGTTCCGGGTTTTGCAACTTGGGCGCAAGCTGCTGCAAGTTCAAATAAAGTACCCGACATTTTTCTGTCTAATGAGTTTTATGTTTCATTATTAATAATTCTGATTATGTTATTAGTTATAACAACTATGGGCAAGACCATTCGCAATCTTGCTAAGATGGTGTCCGAAAAATCAAATTATACCAAAGCCATCGTATTGCTTTTGCTAGCAGGGGCTTCTAGCGCAAATGCACAAGCCGATCAGGCTGCAACCACCAAGGCGCCTACACCTCCTGAGTGGCTATTAAGCGGCAACTTTATATTAAGTGCTTTTATCATCCTCATATTAATATGCGCAATTATTATTTTGTACAGGGTTAATATGCGATTGCTCAAATTTATAAACAACGAACAAACACAACCGCAAGCAGAAATGGCTGCTGAAACAGAAGAAGCGCCTTCGTGGATGCGAAGTATATACCTGTGGATGGTTGATAGTGTTCCGGTTGCAAAGGAAAAGGACATTCTGCTTGATCATGATTATGATGGAATACACGAACTTGATAACAACCTGCCACCCTGGTGGAAGTATGGATTTTATTTTACCATTGCGTGGTCGTTTTTTTATCTTGTTTATTACCATGCAGGCACAGGCAGATTGCAGGCACAAGAGTACAATGATGAATTAGCAGAGGCAAAAAGAGAAAAAGAAGAAAGGCTCAGGGCCAGTGCCGATAATGTAAACGAAGAAAACGTTACTGTACTGGCCGATGCTGCAGCAATTTCTTCAGGAAAAGAAGTGTTTGTAAAGCTTTGTGCTAGCTGCCATAAGGAAGATGGTGGTGGTCAGGTTGGACCTAACCTAACCGATGAATACTGGTTGCACGGTGGAGGAATAAAAAATGTATTCAAGACCATTGTTTATGGTGTTCCTCAAAAGGGAATGATTAGCTGGCAGTCACAATTAACACCAAAGCAAATACAGCAAGTATCCAGTTATATACTTACCATGCAAGGTACAAAGCCTGTTGGCGCCAAGGAGGCCCAAGGAGATATTTGGACTGAAAAGGCAGCTCCTGCAGCTGCCGATACAACTGTAACGGCTGTGGTTGCTGCTGCTACCGATTCTGTAAAATAATTTATAGAGCGAATTTGCTCTGCTTATCATTAACCTGGCCTAACATTTTAAATAGTCGTGATTGAAAGTAAAGAAATCTAATTCCATTTAGGAGGATAATAAAAAATGAATTCGGAAATTAATGATATAACCGGCAGAGACGAAACTTTTCGCGATAGCATTGCAACTATAGCTGCCGATGGTAAACGCGCATGGCTGTATCCAAAGCAACCTCATGGAAAACATTATAATGCGCGAACGTTTGTAAGTGTTTTTTTTCTCATTGTATTTTTTGCAATGCCATGGATTCAAATCAATGGTCATCCGTTTATGTTGCTCAATGTGGTTGAGCGTAAGTTTGTTTTGTTGGGCATCGTTTTTTTTCCACAGGATTTCTTTCTCTTTGTATTGGCTATGCTCACGTTTGTTGTTTTTATCGCCTTATTTACAGCACTATTCGGAAGGTTATGGTGTGGCTGGGCATGTCCGCAAACCGTATTTATGGAAATGGTTTTTCGTAAGATTGAATATTGGATAGAGGGGGATATGTCGAAACAAAAAGCGCTTGACAAACGCGAGTGGGATTTAGATAAAACGTTTCGAAAATTTGGTAAGCACATTGCATTTTTTATCATCGCTTTTATTATTTCCAATACATTCCTGCAGTACATTATTGGAGTAGAAGAATGGAAAAAAATTGTAACGGAAGGTGTTGGTCAGCACACAGCCGGCTTCTTATCTATCCTTCTGTTTACCGGAGTTTTCTATGGTGTATATGCCCGCTTTCGCGAGCAAGTATGCATTGTAGTTTGTCCATACGGACGCTTGCAAGGTGTATTGCTCGATCCTAACTCAGTAATCGTTGGTTATGATTATAAACGAGGAGAGCCTCGTGGCAAATTAAAGAAGGAGCAAGATGCTCCTTTGGGCGATTGTATAGATTGTCATCAATGTGTACAGGTATGCCCAACCGGAATTGATATTCGCAATGGTACACAATTGGAGTGCATCAACTGCACGGCATGTATTGATGCATGCAATGACATCATGCGAAAGATAAATAAACCCGAAGGGCTGGTACGCTATACCAGCGAAAATGCCATTAGCAAAGGCGTAAAGTTTAAAGTTACTACGCGTATTATTGGCTATTCTGCAATTCTGTTTCTATTAGTGACTACCTTGTTTACCCTGATACTGCTTCGCAGCGATATAGAAACAACCATCTTGCGCACTCCCGGAGCCATGTATCAGAAAACGGCCGAGGGCAACATTACCAACCTCTATAATATTGAGATGGTAAATAAAACGTTTGACGATATGGACGTAACATTGAAAGCCGTAGACCCTCCAGCCACCATTACCTTTGTTGGTAGTGACCTTAAAACACTGAAGAAAGAAGCCGTTTATCAAGGTGTATTTTTTCTTCAAATGACTCCTTCGCAAATTACCAAGACTAAGACGAAAGTAAAATTCGAGGTATATAGTAAGGGTGACAAAATAGATGATTTTGAAACTAATTTTCTTGGACCAAATAATTAAGAATAAAATGAAACTGAATTGGGGGCACGGCATTACATTTACTTACCTGACGTTTGTAACAGTTATGATTTTATTTGCTGTAAAAGCATCACAGCAAACTTACGATTTGGTATCTACCGATTATTATAAGGATGCTGTCAACTATCAGGAGCGTATTAATGCACGTGTCAATGCATTGAACCAGGCCGAAGGCCTGCAGTTGAAATTGAATTATGATAAAAATGTGGTTGAGGTAATTTCCACTTCACATGAAAAAGTGGAAGGACAAGTTTCTTTTTACAAACCCGATAATGCAAAATCTGATTTTGTTGTTCCTGTTAAGTTGGAACCAAATTCTACCATTCAAATTCCTATGCAAGGTAAGCCAAGAGGATTTTGGAAACTACGCGCCACCTGGAACACAGCTTTAGGAGCATGTTCCAACGAAAGCAGTATCCATCTTCGTTAAGATGATTATGACCTGGTACATATCTGCATTTACACTTGGTCTGCTAAGCAGTTTCCATTGCGCAGGTATGTGTGGTCCCATTGCCATTATGTTGCCAGTTGATAACCGATCAACTATAAACCTGATTGCCGGTAGGCTCATTTACAACCTTGGTAGAGTTGGCACTTACATTCTGATAGGAGTGATGGCCGGTTTCTTAGGACTAGCTATATCGTTACAAGGATTTCAACGAGAATTAAGTATGATAGCTGGATTAACAATTCTTGTAACGTTGCTAATTTCCTTTACTACTAAGGGGAAATTATTTTTCTATCGCTTGTCGCAAAAGCTAACCGCTCCTATGCGTGTACCCCTTAAAATGTTATTTACAAAGAAAACAATGCTCTCCCTGTTTTTTATTGGAACGTTGAATGGCCTCTTGCCATGTGGCTTTGTATATGCTGCGGCAGCAGGTGCCACCGCTTCCGGTTCGGTAGGCGGTGCATCGCTATTCATGTTGTTTTTTGGATTAGGAACTTTTCCTGTAATGATGACTTTTTCGTTGCTATCGAATTTTGCCGGCACCAGATTTCGTAAGATATATGCACGTGTGTCGCCCATTGCAATGGCAATATTAGCTTTGTTGTTAGTAGTACGTGGTGCTTTTGTTTCTATACCCGAAAATCTTTCTGCCAATTCTTCGAACTTGTATGAAGCAATCAATTGCTTCATTCCTCACTAACTATTACGGCTGTAAATACGCACGCCATTTTTAAATCGTTTCGTATTAAATTAGTTTAACTTCTTTTTTTAGTGTGCACCAGGAATATAAAAAAACTTGTGAAAGGGTTTTTGCATCGTTCAAGAAATTGAGTTCTTGAGGCAATAAATGCGCATTTCGAAAAGATAAAATAATAATTTCTGATTCATGATTTAAGTCATTTTTTTAGGCATTTATGTTTTATTATTTTGAACAAAATTTTAAGACAATAAAGCCATGCCAATTTATCATAGCCTAGGAAAAATTCCGAATAAGCGACACGTAGTTTTCAGAGAAAGCAATGGGAATTTATATCAGGAAGAGTTATTTGGAACCGAAGGATTTTCGGGAGTATCATCATTGGTGTATCACCTACATCCGCCAACCATGGTTAAGGAGCATGGCAAACCATACAGCGTGCGTCCCGATGTAATTGTTGAAGATAACTTGCAAGCCCGCAGTTTTTCGGGCTTTTCCATTGAGCCCGAAGAAGATTACCTTGATAGCCGCAAGGTGCTTTTTTTAAACAACGATTTGCAAATTGGTCTTGCTGCTCCACAACAAGGTACCGGGGAATATTTTTTTAAAAATGCTGATGCCGATGAGATGTTGTTTATACATAGAGGCAAAGGCAAATTGAAATCGATGTACGGTACAGTTGATTTTGAGTATGGTGATTATCTTATTATCCCGCGTGGCACAGTATATCAAATACAATTTGAAACAACCGACAATCTTTTCCTCTTTATCGAATCGCATACGCCTATAGAAACACCATCCCGCTATCGCAATCAGTATGGTCAGTTTCTCGAAACCTCTCCCTTTTGCGAACGCGATTTTAAATTACCTCACTCACTCGAAACACATGATGAAAAAGGCGACTTTCTGATCAATATAAAAAAGCGTGGTCTTATTTATCCCTACATTTATGAAACTCATCCATTTGATGTAATTGGTTATGATGGATATTCGTTTCCGTTTGCATTGTCTATTTTTAATTTTGAACCAATAACAGGTCGCATACATATGCCACCTCCTGTGCATCAACAATTTCAGGCAAAAAACTTTGTAGTTTGTTCTTTTGTGCCACGCTTGTACGATTATCATCCACAAGCGATACCTGCTCCATATCATCACAGTAATATCGACAGCGATGAGTTGTTGTATTATGTTGATGGCGATTTTATGAGTCGCAATAATATCGAGAAAGGACAAATCACTTTACACCCCGGTGGTATACCACACGGGCCGCACCCCGGAGCAATAGAACGTAGTATAGGAAAAAAGGAAACCAATGAACTTGCTGTAATGATTGATCCGTTTAATCCGGTTATGGTAACCGATCAGGCACTCCTAATTGAAAACAAAGATTATTACAAGTCATGGCTTACCGGCACACATCATAAAATCGAATCAGCAATCTTATAAATTAAACATAAGTAAGAAACTAAATAGTGTTGATGACTTTTTAAAGTAACCACTCTTGTCAATCTAATAAAAGGTAATTCGTATTTAATTAAAAAAATAATACTCAATAAAAAATGATAACCGAGGATTTAACCGCAGTAAAAAATTTCAATTACTCTGAAACAAAAAAAATATTTGAGGGTGCTCAGGATTTTCTTCCCTTATTAGGAACAGACTATGTGGAGTTCTATGTTGGCAATGCCAAGCAGGCAGCACACTTTTATAAGACAGCTTTCGGGTTTCAGGACCTTGCATACGCGGGCCTCGAAACAGGTGTTCGCGACCGCACCTCCTACGTGTTGCAACAAGGAAAAATAAGATTGGTACTTACTACTCCACTGGTAAAAGATGGCGATGTAGCCGAACATATACAGAAGCATGGCGATGGTGTAAGAGTAATTGCACTTTGGGTAGATGATGCCTACGATGCTTTTGAGCAAACTACAAAGCGTGGTGCCAAACCTTATTTAAATCCGGAAACCTTAACAGATAAAGATGGAGAAATAAAACGTTCGGGAATACATACGTATGGAGATACAGTTCATTTATTTATTGAACGAAAAAATTATAAAGGTGTTTTTCTTCCCGGTTTCGAAAGTTGGAATTCGGAGTACCATCCTGCACCAACAGGCTTAAAATATATAGATCACATGGTAGGCAATGTTGAGTTAGGAGGAATGAATATATGGAGTAAATTTTATGCTGAGGTGATGGGCTTTTTTAATCTGGTAACTTTTGATGATAAAGATATTTCGACCGAGTACACAGCATTAATGAGTAAGGTGATGACCAATGGCAATGGTTACATCAAATTCCCAATAAATGAGCCCGCTCATGGAAAGAAAAAATCGCAGGTAGAAGAGTATCTTGATTTTTACAATGGAGCAGGATGCCAGCATATTGCAGTTGCTACAGATGATATAGTGTTTACTATTTCGGAAATTCGTAAACGTGGTGTTGAGTTTTTGTACGTACCCGGTTCTTACTACGATACGGTGCGCGATCGTGTAGGAATAATAGAAGAAGATATGGAAGAGTTGAAGAAGTGGGGCATAATGGTTGATCGCGATGAAGAAGGATACCTGTTGCAAATATTTACCAAGCCGGTTGAAGACAGACCAACGCTGTTTTTCGAAATCATACAACGCAAAGGGGCCAAGAGTTTTGGCAAGGGCAACTTTAAAGCATTGTTTGAAAGTATTGAGGCAGAGCAGGCACGAAGGGGAACATTATAAAGCAAACAAAAAGGATGAACGAAAGTGAATTGGAAAAAAAATTCCAGGAGCGCATAGATGCTGGAGAAAAAATTGAACCTCGCGACTGGATGCCAGAAGGATACCGTAAAACTTTGTTGAGACAAATGTCGCAACATGCACACTCCGAAGTGATAGGCATGCAGCCCGAAGGTAATTGGGTGTTGCGTGCCCCTACCTTGCGCGCAAAAAAAATACTGCTTGCAAAAATTCAGGACGAGGCAGGACATGGATTGTATCTGTATTCGGCTGCCGAAACATTTGGCATTGACCGCTCAAGCTTGATACAGATGTTGCATGAAGGCAAAGCAAAATATTCAAGCATATTCAACTACCCAACACTCACTTGGGCCGACATAGGCGCTATTGGCTGGCTGGTTGACGGTGCTGCTATAGTGAATCAAACCATGCTTGCTAAAAGTTCGTATGGGCCTTACGCACGCGCTATGGTACGTATTTGCAAAGAAGAGGGGTTTCATCAGCGGCAAGGGTATGAGATCATGGCACGGATGATGAATGGCACCTCAGACCAAAAGGAAATGGCACAGGATGCCATGAATCGTTGGTGGGCGCCTTCGCTCATGATGTTTGGCCCCCACGATAGCGATTCGCCACATACGCAGGAGTCGATGCGTTGGAAAGTAAAAGTTGAAAGTAACGATAAGTTGAGGCAACGTTTTATTGATCGCACGGTGGAGCAGGCACATCATATTGGACTTTCCATTCCTGATAAAATGCTTACTTATAATAAGGAGACCATGCATTGGCAAACTAGCGAACTTAACTGGGACGAATTTAACAGTGTGATAAAGGGGAATGGTCCATGCAATGAACAACGCATAGCACATCATATAAAATATCACAACGAAGCCGCGTGGGTACGAGAAGCAGCAATGAAATACGAACAAAAAAAATCAACAAAAATCAACATCAGTTAAACTAATAAAATAATGGAACACAAAGTTGATCAACTGCCACAATGGGAAGTTTTTTTACAAGTAAAAAGCGGAAGCCCATTTGAGCATCAAGGCAGTGTACATGCATCGGATAAAAACATGGCATTGCAAAATGCTCGCGATATTTATACACGCAGAAGCGAAGGCCGCAGTTTGTGGGTAGTACCTACCGACTGTATTGCAGCTACAACTCCGGATATGGAGCAGGAATTTTTTGATCCTGCAGCCGATAAGATTTATCGAACACCAAATTTTTATAAAATGCCACAAGGCACCAAAAACCTTTAATGCAATGAATGTTAACCATGCTTTATATAATTATTCGCTCAGGCTTGCCGACAACAACATGATCTTATCGCAGCGCCTGGCAGCTTGGTGCAGTCGCGGCCCTTTTTTGGAAGAAGATCTGGCATTAACAAATATTTCGTTGGATTTACTTGGTCAGGCAGAGATGCTTTATGAATATGCTGTAACATTAAGCGCAAAAGAAACCTCTGCCGATGAACTTGCCTTTTTAAGAAGCGAACGCATGTATTACAATTGCCTCATGGTGGAGCAACCTAATGGCGACTTTGCTTTTACTATGGTAAGGCAATTTTTGTTTTCGGTTTTTGCCAGGCATTTGTATCATCACTTGTGCAACAGTAACAATCTTATGCTACAGGGATTTGCAGCCAAAGCCGTGAAAGAAACAAACTATCACATTCGTCATAGCCGCGATTGGATAATGAGACTTGGCATGGGTACCGAAGAAAGCAACACACGCACACAATTTGCACTGAATCAATTGTGGCGATACAAAGACGATATGTTTGCCATGAATGAAACCGATATGCAATTGGTCGATTTGGGCTTAGGTATTAGTCACGAGCAATTATATCCGCATTGGGAAAGCGATGTTAACGCATTGATTGCAGAAGCTGATTTAAAAATTCCTGATGTGATTAATAAGATTGGAGGAGGCTACAATGGTGTACATACCGAGCATCTTGGCCATTTGCTGTGCGAAATGCAATACCTCCAACGCGCTTATCCCGGAGCGCAATGGTAATTTTTTTGGTCATAATATTCAAAACGTATGAAGCAATTAGTGCGGGTAAGCAAAGTTTTTTTAATGGATGTAGCCCACGCATTGTATGGCTATGATGGGCCATGCAAAAACATCCATGGGCATACCTACCGATTAACGGTTACGGTTAAGGGTTATCCATTAGATGAGGCTTATCATCCCAAATTAGGAATGGTAGTTGACTTTAGTCAAATAAAGAAAATCGTTTTTGAAAATATTCTGGCACACTTTGATCATGCATTGGTGCTAAACAAAAATTCGCCTCATAGCACGATGGACGAACTTCTGAAAAGTGAATTTGAAAAAATAATCTTCCTCGAAAAACAACCTACTTGCGAAAATCTTCTTTTGCATTTTAATAACGTGTTGACACCTTTAATTCCCGACAACCTGCAACTTATTTACATGAAACTTGAAGAAACCCCAACTTCATATTCCGAGTGGTTTGCAGAAGATAATGGATAACCTGAAAATTTTTTTTTCAGGCCCCGAGCTTTTATTAAACGGTTTTAGCAATTGTAGTAACGATGCAAGGTGAACGAGCAACACAATAGGAACTATAAATGTTGGTAGCCAGCTAAAAGGAAAATTTAGTATTGCAATATTGGGTTGGTCAAATGCAAGTTGTTGTAATGGAGAAGGAGCAGAAAAAAATGCACTTACTACAATATTAAGTAGAAGTCCCAAACAAACGATGTTCCAGCCTATAATTACCTTGCGACCAATTACCTGCTTTGTAAAACCAAAGTATGCTATTACAGGTGCAGTAATACCGGCAAGTATGTCAAAGTTTCGTCCTTCAAATGTCATCAGTACAGGGATAGATTTATTTAAATAAAGCCAATATAAAACTAGTTCAACCGGAACTCTAACGGTGTTGATATACGTTAGATGTTTTAGTGGTAAGCTATCAATAAATTGCCTCCCTCTGGAGGTGGCAAACAATAGCACTATGCTTGCTATGGCAGGTAGTATGCCTGTTAATACTATTTTTGGCGGCAGTGTGTTGGTATCAGCGTTGTAAAAGTTGCTTATGCTGAGGGCCGCTTGAATTGCCAGCCAAATTATTAATATAGAAAACAGTAGGGTTGATTTTTTTCGAATGTTGTCAATTGCAGAATTTTTAATTGCCCAAATGAAAAGAAGCAACGTTGCCAGGGTTGTAATTCCAAATACTACGTATAGGTACGGTGGTAAATTTTCTAACATACAATTGTTTTTTTTTAAAAACGCAGACGATGAATATTAACTATCACCCTATACCAAGTATTTTTTTAATGTTATATCCGTAGTAACGTACGAAATTAATTTTTAGCTTAGCAAGCAATATGTGCAAACCCACCGTGTTTTATTAATATGAACAGAAGCACATTTTATGCATGATCATTGGGGTTTTAGTATCAATAGCGGAAATAGTTATTGCCAGATTTTTTTTGGAGTTTAGATGATGTTTGTAACAAATAAATATCTGCAAAAGAGAGCGATAATTTTTGCCTGGCAAGCTTATCTGATAACAACAATTTTTCGCTGAAACATAAAGGTGCCTGCATTGTACTGCAGGATGTACACTCCACCATTCAATTTGCTAATATCTAGTTGAGTGGTTGTATCATCTGTTTTTTGCGAATAAACCAGTGTGCCCGACATGCTATAAACCGAAATAATTCCTTGTGTAAAAGCCAATTCATTTTTTACAAAGAGTATATCTTTTGCAGGGTTGGGATAAACAGACCAATTACTTGCTAAATCAACATCGGCTATCGAAATATTACAAACAAATGCCTGAATCATCCACGATGGATAATCAATATATGGATTTCGATTTCCCTGATAAAATGCAATGGCATTGTTGCGGTCAATTTCGTCTTGATTGGGAGGGTCCTGCGTATTCCATTGCAACATTGTATTGAGGCTAATTACATCAGTTAAAGGCCCAACCGATGGATACATGGTATAAAAATATGCTAGTGCTCGCGCTAAATCGCCTTTGTGTGATTCGCGAGGTTCGTAATCTGTTGGTCGGTATTCGCTGTAGCCATCAATATTATTACTTGGTATATTGCTTTGCGAGTAATTGTTGATTACCCATTTAACAGTATTGTTGTCAGGTATATCCATAAAAGGATTGCTGCCGCGGTCGGTGTTCCATAAATCGTATGATGGAAACAAATGATGAATGTCGCTAAGCATAGGATCCATACTACTAAAAAAACTTTGTGGCACCGAGTGCTCAGTATTTACCGGAGCCGGAAAAGTAATTTCGTTGCCATACGCATTATAAACCTTAAAGCCAGAATACACGCACTCTACCGAGTCATTATGATTATCGATATAAGCATACATTTTTTTTCGGGCAAGCGAATAGCCCAGTGTTTGATGTATGCCATTGTAATAATTGGTCTTTAACCATATTTTCGAATCAGTGCAATTGAGGTTTGCAGGTAATAGTTGCGCATTTACCTTTAGGATAAGTACTAACAGTATAAAAAATAAAAATTGTTTTTTCATTTAATCCATTTAACATAAGCGGTTGTACAGCTAAGCGAACTTAATTATACAACCTAAAGTCACTCGTAAAAGTGCTCTTCAAATATACAACAAACTGTTCCACAAAAAACGAAACTTGTTTTTTAGTATAGATGGCAATTTTACATTTGGATAAAGATGAATGATACAGGCCTGATAGACGACTTACTTTACGGCAATTAGGGCTTAAATAGCATGGGTAAAAATAAATCAAATAAATTAAGTACTGCTGCGTTGTACGAGATGCCATTTGTCAATTGGTATACGAAAGCAAAGTTGCCATTGCCGTTACTGTTAACCAGCAGCTTACCATGTTTTACTGAAACATTGGCAACATGATTAAATCCGAAATTCTTCAAAATAAAAGAGCAGGTTAAGGCGAACAAGTCATTGAAAATTTATCTCAAAAACTAACCGAAGATTTTGGCAAAGGCTGGACCAAACAACAGATTTCGAATTGTCTCTACACTGTAGAGACTATTCCCTCCAAACGGATTATCTCTGCACTGTCGGGAGAATTAAGTTGGTCGCACAAATTTATATTAAAGACGATTTGCAACGCGAATTCTACATGCAGATTTGCAGCAACGAACGATGGAGTGTAAGGCAATTGCGTGAACGCATTGATAGCATGTTGTATGAAAGAACTGCGTTTTAAAAAAAACATAAGAAGAGATTCAAGGCATTAAGGATAAAGTCAAAAAACAGCAAACAATGGATGATTATATTAAAGTAATAATAGGAGGTATTGGTTTTCCGGCTATAAAAATGTTAGTAAGCAAAATGATTCTGCGCTGCACGGCATATGACTTAACTTGGGATGATTTCAGCAATGAGGAATTGCTTACAGAATTGAAAAAAAAGCATTCTTGAAGAAGGAAAATTGAATACTATTGTTGAATTGAAAAAAGCCATTGAAATAAAAGATAATCGCAATCTATTTATCCCAAAAGAATCTAGTAACAATGAATCAATAAAATAATAACGTGTGATGGTAAGTTTTAAATCAAATCAAAAAAAACTTCTGCAAACCCTTAAATTAATAAAAGCAGCTATTCGTTGTAATAAAGTCGCTGCTCAAAAGATAATTTGTGATATTACTGTCACAGATGGTTTGGTACAATTTGCTGTGCCGGGTGCAATATTTACTTTGGAAAGTAAAACAATTGGAACAACAAAGGCAGCAGTTTATGCTTTGCACTTTATTGAAATAGTGAAAGCAGAGAAAGGTCCGGATATTGAAGTAATAATTAACGATAGCAAGGTAACTATAGGCAAAATAACAATTCCCGCGAAAACAACATTTTTCGAAAACGATCAGATATTAAGAACTATTCAATTGCCAATCAATTATACGGACGCTGATCTGCTGCGCCTTTCATCTGAAGGTTATACTTGGTCTGAATTGGATTTTAATAATTTAACTAAATCTATCCTTATGGCAGAGGAAACCCTGAAGCGGAACCTAGCACTCGCTTACAATAATTTAAAAATATATGGAGTAAGTTATCAAGAGCTTGAAACTATAACAAAAAAGAAAATATTTGATAAGTAAATCGTATTCCAAAAAAGACAGCAAATAGGCATTAAAAGACAATACGGGTTAAGAAAAAACCAATTACTTCAAAGATACCGACTTAAAAAAAGCACCATGAAGGGTTTCTCTGAAAATAATACTCTATACTTTTTTCGAAATAATTATGGGGCGCATGGCACTTCCACTTCTGCCAAACCATTCATATGGGTTTACAAAAATAAGCCACCGACAATACTTTTCACTGAAAAATGAAATGCAACTTTAACTAAGAATTTATACTTAAACCAAGAATCAAAAAACGCAGCAATTGCCCAAGGCAATTACTTGTTGGCACTGTTATAAATACGCTCAATAATATCAACCACTTTCAATCCTTCTAGGGCATTGGTAGTGGCGCTTGTTTTGTCTTGTATGGTATCAACCACGTTTTGTATAACAAAACCATGGTTGTTGGCCGATCCTTTGTAAGCACCATAATCATTGGCCGGGTTTGTTTCGGCAAGCGTTGGCAAGTTGTAATCTTTAATATGGCAATAGTCAACTTGATTCATATACTGTCCGCCAACTTTTACGCTTCCTTTACTTCCTACTACCGTCAGGCTGCTTTCGAGGTTTTTGTCCCACACTGAAGTGGAAAAATTAATACTGCCCATCCCACCATTTACAAATTGAAATTGTACAATGCCCGTGTCTTCAAACTCAGTTAATTGAGAGTGGTTAAAATCTGCAAATGATGCTTTGATATGGTCGATATCGCCAAATATCCAATATAGTAAATCGACCCAATGAGAGAATTGAGTAAACAAAGTTCCACCATCTAAATTTTTGGTGCCATGCCAGGTACCCGCTTTGTAATAGCGCTCATCACGATTCCAATAGCAGATAAGCTGAACCAGGAAGATGTCGCCAATAATATTATTGTCAACGATATGCTTTAGCCATTCGCTTGGTGGTGAATACCGATTTTGCATTACACAAAATACATGGCGAGAAACCTGTAATGATTTAAAAATAATTTTTTCGCAATCAGCTTTAGTAAGCGCCATTGGCTTCTCTATAACCACATGCTTACGCGCCTGCAACGCTTCTAATGCAAAAGCTGCATGTAGTCCATTAGGTGCACAAATATTTACTACTTCTACTTCAGGGTGTGCAGCTAGAAGTTTTTCAAACGAATTATAAAAAGGCAAATCGTAGGGTAATGTTAACTGCTCTAGCGGCTTTATATCGCACATAGCCACCACTTCACAATCAGGATGTCGATGTATCATTTCAATATGGCGTTTTCCAATATGGCCACATCCTACAACGGCAAATTTTATTTTTTTAACCATGTTCGCTGCTTATTGAATTTTTTGCACCCTGCCATTTTCTAATTTATAGCGCTCTTTGCTTTCGGGGCAGGTGGCGTGGCCGGTGGCATCAAAACTCAATTTGTGTCCGTACTCGCTCATCCATCCGGTTTGACGCGCAGGGTTGCCCATGAGCAACGCATAGTCAGGTACATCTTTAGTGACTACAGCACCGGCTCCTATAAATGCAAATGCTCCTATGGTGTTGCCGCAAACAATAGTTGCGTTTGCGCCAATGCTTGCCCCTCTTTTTACCAGCGTTTGCTTATACTCATTCTTGCGAGCAACAGCACTACGCGGATTAATTACATTGGTAAAAACCATACTGGGTCCAAGAAAAACATCGTCCTCGCAAAGTACTCCGGTATACAGGCTCACATTATTCTGAACTTTTACATTATTACCTAGCACCACATCGGGTGATATTACTACGTTTTGCCCGATATTACAGTTGCGGCCAATTTTACAGTTAGGCATAATATGACTAAAATGCCATATGCGTGTGCCTTCGCCTATTTCGCATCCGGCATCTATTACTGCACTTATATGTGCTGAATAACTAAGGTTACTCTCCGGTTCAAAACCTGATTTCATATCAAAAATGTAATTATCTTTTTTTTTGGAATGGGCATCAAATGTACTATTGTTTTTTAAAGTGGATAAAATTGCAGTTTTCATGGAGACAAGTATTTTGTTGATTCAAATTGGTAGTATAAAAATCAGGCCATTATCCTCTTTTGGCTGTTAACTACTTTTTTAAAATAGCAGTTATTAAGCAAAATAGTTTTATCAGAAAAAAATATGTTTGTCCGGATTTGTAACCCCAAACTAAATGACAGAGCCAAAAGATTCAATATTGACACGGACAATTCGTTCCTCGTACATTTCGAGCATTGTAAGCACTACACTTGTGCTTTTTTTGTTGGGCATGCTAGGCATATTATTATTGCAGGCCTACCGGGCAAAAAACTATGTAAAAGAAAATCATTTGATAACGCTTTTTTTACAGCCCGATGTGGTTGCTGCCGATATCAATACCTTGTTAAAAGAATTGCAGCAAAATGAAGCTGTAAAACAAGTAAAGTATATTAGTAAAGAAGAGGCTGCGCAAATTATGCAAGAGGAGTTAGGCGATGATTTTATATCCACCCTGGGCTACAATCCCCTTAACCCGAGTATTGAGATATTTTTTAATGCCGATTATGTAGACAATACGGTGATTGACCATTTTAAAAATGTAATGCGATTAAAAAAACAAGTGAAAGAAGTAGTGGCTCAGCAATCACTTGTAGAGCGCATCAATCAAAGCCTCGAAAAAATTTCTCTTATCGTAATCATTCTCAGCTCGCTCCTTGGTTTTGTGGCTATTATTTTAATAAACAATACCATCCGACTCACCTTGTATGCCAAGCGTATGCTTATTCGTAGCATGCAACTGGTTGGTGCTACACGCACGTTTATTCAAAAACCATTTTTAATAAAGTCTGTTATCAATGGGTTGGTTGCTGCTGTAATTGCTTCGGCTTTGCTTATTCTGTTTGTAACTGTTGTAAGAAGATATTCAGCCGATATTATTGTAGTCACCGATGTTCAAATGTGGCTGACCATTACCGGAATATTAACTGCTATAAGTATTGGCATTTCACTAATTTGTACTTTCTTTGCGGTAAACAAATGGTTAAATAAACCGGCAGATGCCATGTTTTAAGCCCCTTGTTTACTCTGACAATTTAATTCTTTTTTGAAAAAAAAATTATGGCATTAGTACCTAATAAAAAACAAGAAGCCCCAAAAAGCCCCTCCAAACCTAACGATACCGGCAAAGTTGATTTTGCTTTTGGACGCGAAAATTATATGCTTATGCTTATTGGCATAGCCGTAATAATTTTAGGATTTATATTAATGGCAGGTGGCAACCCCGATGACCCTACCGCTTTTAGTCCCGAAATTTTTAGTACGCGTAGGATTACCATTGCTCCCATAGTAGTTATTCTTGGCTTTGGTATTGAGGTTGCAGCTATTATTTATAAATCCAAAGAGTAAGGACCCCTTCATTATCCATGACTTATTTACAAGCTATTATCATTGCCATTGTAGAAGGGCTGACTGAGTTTTTACCTATTTCCAGCACCGGGCATATGATTATTGCCGAAGCATTCCTAAAGATTGAAGATAAGGAATTTGCCAAGCTGTTTACAGTATGCATTCAGTTTGGAGCCATTCTTAGTGTAGTGGTTTTGTATTGGAAGCGTTTTTTTAAATCGTTCGATTTTTATTTTAAGCTGATAGCAGGATTTATACCAGCGGTAATTGTTGGCTTGCTGTTAAAAAAACACATCGATGCCTTGCTCGAAAATGTAACTGTGGTTGCCATAGCCTTGCTTCTGGGCGGTATTATTTTGCTTTTTATAGATAAAATATTTCAGGATAACATTCGCGAAAAAATTATCAATTATAAAGACGCATTTGTAATTGGTGTTTTTCAATGTATAAGTATGATTCCCGGAGTATCGCGGTCGGCAGCCACTATTATAGGCGGCATGACTATGGGGTTGACGCGCGCACAGGCTGCCGAATTTTCTTTTTTTCTTGCCGTACCTACCATGTTCGCAGCAACGATAAAAGAATTGTATGATTATTACGAAAAGGGAATAGTCATTTCCTCTGACCAGATAAATTTGTTATTGGTGGGCAATGCTGTTGCGTTTATAGTTGCTCTTATAGCCATTAAGGGATTTATCAGTTTTCTCAAGCGTAAGGGCTTTAAACATTTTGGTTATTATCGCATTATAGTAGGCGCTTCATTACTGATATTGATATATGTGTTTCGCTATGATTTACATATGGCCGGATAACTTATTGCAGCAATGTCACCACACTTTACGCTCGAGCAGTTATTTAACGGCAGTACACTAAACATAAATAAACCGTTACGATGGACCTCCTTTGATGCGGTAAATTGCATTAAACTTACTGCCAACAAACTCAAGCTTCGCAATGCCGAAGGACAAATAAGAAAACTAAAAATAGGGCACGCAGGTACACTGGATCCATTGGCAACAGGCGTTTTAGTATTGTGCACTGGCAGCTGCACCAAGCAGATAGAAAGTATACAGGCACAGTTAAAAGAATATACAGGCACCTTTTTTATTGGTGCTACCACTCCCTGCTATGACCTTGAAAAGGAGCCCGATACTTTTTTTCAAACCGATCTTATATCTGCCGAGCTGATACATGCAGTTTCAAAAAATTTTGTTGGAAAAATTATGCAGGCACCCCCGGTTTTTTCGGCAGTAAAAGTAGATGGTAAGCGTGCGTATCACCTGGCACGTGCAGGGCAGGAGGTTGCCATTGCCGAAAAAGAAGTGACCATCTATGCATTTGAAATTACCAACATTACCATGCCTGTTGTTTCATTTAGGGTAGTATGCAGCAAAGGGACGTATATACGCTCACTGGCAAATGATTTTGGAAAAGCACTGCAGTCAGGGGCTTACCTAAGTTCGCTTTGCCGCACAAAAGTAGGCGACTATCACCTTGAGTTGTCAGTGACAATAGAAGAAGTGATAGCGCGAATGCACCAACTCCACCAAGAGCAAAGCCAATAACATTACCAAAGTCCGAAATTGTTTTCTATCATTTCTTTACCCCAACGGTCTTTACCAAATTCCTTTTCCAGCTTAGCCTTTAGTTCATTGGTTTTATAAACTTTTGCTTTGGTCTTTTTTAACTGCAAGTTTTCAGGAGAAGGGTTTGTCTGATCTACACTTTTTGCAAAATAGATAACACCACCATCCTCAGTGGCAAGACCAAGTATGGCTCCCGGTAGTCCAATAAAATTTTCTGGGCCAATGCTCAATTCTATTTCAGTGCAATACCAGGCATAAATGCGGGTGCTGTCATTAGCCTGCCAAATAGCCTTTCGGCAATTGTAGCCGCATATGTTTCGTTTGCTATCTGTTATTTTCCAGTCACGCCTTACGAGCGAATCCTTCAAAACAAACTCTTCGTTCCAGATTTTTTTTATCGTAAGCCGCTCCCCGGTATTATTGTTTTGGTAAACCATATTCTTGATGGTAGCCCAGGCGTAATACTCACGAAGGTCGCTTTCCTGTTGTTTAAACAAGGTGATACTGTCATTAAAATAAAGTTCAAAAACATCGATTTTAATTTTGTCACTTTCTTTTAGCCAGTCTTTGGCATCATCGCTTTTTAGTTTTTTGTATAGATTAGTTTTTCGTTCATACACAATTTTGCCATGCCGTATTTGTGCATGCGACTCCTGGCACAAAGCTATCAGTACAACTATAACTATATATGTTTTTAATTTATGCATCCTATTTGGTTAATATTGAAGAAGTATTTGCGTGCAAATCATCTGCATCAGGAATCAAAAGGGTTTTATTATTTCAGGCATTTTATTTTCTACTAGTTTAATATTTTTGGACATTTTACCAACCCTCATCGTCTTCATTTGCATTCTTACTATTAAACTTATACATCAGTTTTATCATGTAAAACCGGTTAATCACATTGGTTTTGGTATCGGTAATGGTATTGTTTGTAATGTCGCGTGAGATATTGATGTTTTGATTAAGCAAGTCATAGCCTTCAACACTTAGCTGCATTTTTTTATCCTTCATTACTGGAAAAAGAATACGGGCATTGAGCAAGGTGAATTCCGTATTAAAACCTTGCGCCCGCTGATTATTTTTTACATACTCAGCTTCTGCTTCAATAGTCAATAGCTTGGGTATTTCTAAACTAAAGCTTCCCGAAATGCGGTCGGTACCGAAGGGCCTGTTGCTGGCATTGTTGAGCGAAGAAGATGGTTTGCTATAACTATAATTATAACTCACCGAGGCTTCAAAGTTTTCGAGTTCGGCACTCATCTCTACACCGCTGCTTATGCCGCGGTCAAGGGTAATGTTTTCGCGCCCGCCAATAAAATTCTTAAACCGGCTATAATTGGCCGATATATCTGGGGCGATACTCAGTTTTTTCGACAAAAAAGATTTGGTGTAATATACGTTTGCATCTGCCGAGTAATTGCCATTTACATTAACGGTGCGTGTATATGTTCTTCCCTGACTATCGTAGGTTATTTCATTGGTAAAATCATTGGCGGTGTTTGTAATATTGATACTCGACCATAGATTATTTCCAGATATGGCTTTCCAAAAGTTATAAGTGATATCTGCTTTGTGTTTAAAGGTGGGTAACAATTCGGGATTGCCAATCCGAATATTATTTGGATTGCTATTATCATTTACCGGCTGTATTTGATTTATATCGGGCAATCGGGAACTTGTGCTATAACGAAAAGAGAAATTGGCATTGTCCTGAGTGCGTATTCGCACAGCGGCACTTGGTAGTATCTGGTTTACTTCTTGCCTGAGCACCGAGCCATCTATCAGGTTAACATTTTTTGCATTCACATGTTGACCCCGAGCGCCTGCGGATGCTCTTATTTTTTTAGTTTCGTAAATGAATCTGGTGAAAAGTCGGTTACTAAACCGTAGGTTTTCAAAATTATTGCTTAGCAATCCGTTAAACAGGTTATAGCTATTTTCTAAAACATTATAATCATACGTCTCGCGATTCTGATTGCTTTTATCGCGACTCCATTCGTAGCCAATCTCACTTTTGAATTTAGGGGTGAGGGGCTCTGTATAGCTCAGTTGGGCACCCTGAAAGGTATTTTTTGAATTTCTGATTTTTTCCTGATCAGCATCTTCATTGCCGGTTGTAACGGTGGCTATATTGGATGATAGTAATTGCCCATCGCTAAAGCCATTAGTCGTGTTGAAGTTGTAATTAAAATTTAATGACCTGAACTTCTTTTTAAAATTTCTGGAAAATTTACACAGGTGGTTTGACGCAAAGTTTTCACCGTTGGTTTTGGAAAAAATATCGTTACTGCGCAAAAATTTTTGTACGCCAGTATTAAAGTCAGTTTCATCGCTCGAGGTATTTTCATAGTTGCTAATCCTTATCTTGTTTTTTATTTCAAATTCAGTTAAGGTGTCAATCTTATAGGTCATCCCAAAATTGAACGCATTGCTTTCGCCACTTTGTTTTTGCTGCGAAGCATTTTCAGAAAAAAAAGTGGAGTCTTCTAAAAAATTTTGTGTGCTGGTTTCGGTTCTTTTTTCTACTGAGTTTTGGCTATAAGAGTAGCTCAGATTAATTTTTGCTTTCGTGTTTATTTTATCTGAGTAATAGGCGCCTCCTTTCAATACACGCGGCAGGCCATCATTATCCATAGTGCGCGAGTACATGTAGCCATCGCCATCATCCATCATGGTCATTTCGCCCATAGCATCTTCAATTCCATATTTATAGGCATCTTCCCAATCTACATTGTTTGATGGGGTATTGCTACCAATTAAAAATCCTGAAATCTTGGTGTTCGAATTAAATTTATTAATCAAAGCCTGGCCTTCGTGAAAATTGCTGCCGTTACTACCTGCAATTGCCTTACCAAAATGACCTTTCTTGGCTTCCTCTTTTAACGTAAGATTCATTACCTGTAAGGTTTCGTTGGGGGCATCTACCGATTCTGCTTTCTTTTCATATACCTGCACATTCTCAATGCCACTGGCATTGAGGTTGCGTGTAGCAATGGTAGGATCGCTGCCAAAAAATTCATCACCATCAACTAACACCTGATCAACGGCTTTGCCTTGTGAATATATTTTTCCATCCTTCTCAACACGTATGCCGGGTAATTTTTTTAGTAAGTCTTCCACATTGGCATTGGCTTTTACTTTAAATGAGTCAGCCGTGTAAACCAAGGTATCGCCTTTATAAAAAATAGCTTCGCTGTTGCCAAATACAGTAATTTCCTTGAGAGATAGTGTTTTTGGTGGCATGGCAATTTTTCCAAAATCAATTTCAAGTTGCTTCAAATTGCCTAACACAAAAAATAGTTGATCGCCAAACAAAGTATGTTCAATAATCACCTGGTAGGTATCAACCGGCAAATTGGAAATGGAAAAAAGACCATATTCGTTGGTGCGCCCATAAGCCACGAGTACCGAGTCGGCAAGGCGCGATGCAAGTACTACGGCATTCTTCAGTGGCTTGCCTGATGCGGTATCTGATACCGTTCCACGAATGGTGAGCGTCTGTGATTGCACACCAAATGCGAAACAGAAAAACAGCACGAAAGCAATGTATATGGTTTTCATTGAAAGGGGTTCAGGTACTTTGTTCTGAGTCAAAAGTATTGCTTTCATTTTATCCTGAGGCAATTTTTTTTAGTAACGAATTGTTAAATTCTAAACGGCAAAGTATTAACCGGATTAAAATTAATAATGGATATTGCGCATACTTTATTTATGCTAGAAATATGATAGTGCGTCCTAATAACTTTTTAATTCGCGAAGCAACCCAAGCCGACTTACCCGGCATTCTTGCAATTTTTAACGATGCAATCATCAACACCACTGCTATTTACGAATACAAAACATATACTAGTACCGATATACTGAACTGGTACCAGGAAAAAGTAAAAAAAGCTTATCCGGTGCTGGTGTATGAATCGGGTAACATGATAGCAGGATTTGCAAGCTATGGTCAGTTTAGGGTGCGTGCGGCATATAAGTATTCGGCCGAGCATTCGGTATATGTACATAAGGACTTCAGAAAACAGGGTGTTGCGCGTAAGTTGCTTTTCGAATTATTTCGAAAAGCGGAAGCAAATAACATTCATACGTTAATTGCCGGCATAGATGCAGAAAATACCGTGAGCATTGACTTTCACAAGCAGCTTGGTTTTGAGCAATGTGGTTATATAAAAGAAGCGGCTTATAAATTTGGGCGATGGCTTGATCTTGTTTTTATGCAGTTGATATTAAAAACACCTGAACACCCAACCGAAGATTAATGTTGCACCATCAACTTTGTGCGAAACACTTTGTTTTCGCAAATTAATTTACATACATACATTCCATTTGGCACAAGCCGTAACGGTACCTGTATGTGATTAAAATGTTTTGTAATTGGAATTAAAATTTCCTTTCCTGAAATATCATAAAACTGTACTGTAAAATTTTTGTTAGTTGGTGCAAATCCTGTTATTACTACATAGTCTTGAGCGGGATTTGGATAAGCAATCAATTCTTCGGGTGGTGCACCTTCGGCAAGCGACACCTGCGTATAAGGCAAACGAATACGATAGAACGAGCCTGCATTGCCCCCGTCAAATTCAATAACATACAAGCTGCTGTCGCGCAATGCCGCATCAATAGGCGTAATGAAATTTTCGGCTATGCGGTAAGCATTCATTTCATAATTATCACCGGCCAGATTCAATTGCATATCAAGCATCAATAGATCTTCGCTATGATCATTAAAGGGAGCCAGTAATTGACTGAAGCCCGCCAATGCAGTATCACCTCTTGTCCAACTCAATACAAAACCGTTGCCTTTCATATCGCTACCCAGCAGGCTATCCTTGTCGAAGACCAGCCCCAGTGGCGACCGGTGTGCTGTAAAACTAGATGTGCCAGTACCATTGAGTGCGCCATTTACGATTGCACCTGTGGTGCTATCGCGGTACAAAGCAGCATCGGGTCCATTGTTCTTACAAGGTAGTTGAAAATTTATAAGTGGCGCCTGAGGGAATGTGCTGTCATTATAAAAAAAGCCATTTAAAAAAGCAGACGAAGCGTGATTAATCAATAAGTCGGTTGCAGGATTGAAACCCGGATATTGTTGCGGATTAGGGTTACTGCCCATTACATAAGGAAAACCATAGTGCAGTCCCTTGCGTATCCAGTTGAGTTCGTCATCATCATCGCGATCGCCACTATTGTCGCAACCCAGCAAATGCCCGCTTGCATTATAGGCAAGCGCATACGTATTACGTACGCCTTCGCAATAAATAAATCCACTGTACTGTATCCCTATGCTATCATTAGGTATGGCTATTTTGACACCATTAGCCGGAATGGCCAGCATTCGCGAGGTATGCGGAGTATTTCGTAATCCGGGAAACTGTCCGTTGCGCGATTGCTCTTCGCCATGATCGCCACGAGCACCACTACACCAGATAATAGTGTCGCCCGCCTGATTCAAAATCATTCCTGAAAAGTAATGATCAAAAGCCGATGCAGTTTCATACCAGCCTGATGCCACCACCTGCCATTGCGTGTTTCCATTAGCACCTAACACCCCCCTAACCACCAACCCTTGTGTATAGGCCGAATCTGTGTGGTTATTGCCCGAAACGTAGATTGTGCTATCATGAAACTGTAAGCCTTGCATGTACGTAATTCCATGATGTGCTGATGTAAACATGAGTGTATACGTAGCGCTATCCGGAGTGATAAAAGTAACTTTATATATATTGCCTGGCACATCGCATAAATAAAAACTCGAGTCCATTTCGCGGTAAGCCATGCGTGTAACCAAAGGGGGAGCTTTCATCAGTTTGGTTATGGTTATATCATTTCGTAAAGGTACAGGCTGCGCATGTAACCCCGGCAAGGTGGAAAGCAAAGTCAATACAATTACAAATACTTTTTTCATGGAGCTTATTGATAACGTCAAAAATAAAAAAAGCCGGCAACATGGCCGGCTTAAATTTCATTATTTGTTTAAATTACTTAATTACTTCAAGCAATTCTACTTCAAAAATTAGTGTTTCGTTAGCTCCAATAGAGCCGCCAGCACCTTGCTCACCATAGGCCAAATCGGCCGGAATAAATAACTTCCACTTACTACCAGTACCCATTAACTGAAGCGCTTCGGTCCATCCTTTAATTACACCATTTACAGGAAACTCTATTGGTTGCCCACGTTGTACCGAGCTATCGAAAACCGTTCCATCCATTAATGTTCCATGGTAATGTGTTTTTACCTTATCTGCTGCACCCGGCTTTGGCCCTTTTCCTTCAGTAATTACTTCGTATTGCAATCCGCTTGGTAATGCTACAACTCCTTTGCGTTTTTTGTTTTCTTCTAAAAATGCTTTGCCCTTTGCAAGGTTCTCGCCAGCCTTTGCTTGTTTTTCGGCATCTGCTACTGCCTGACGCTCTTGCATAAGATTTTGAATAAATGAGTTACAAGAGTTCATGTCCATCTTTAGTTCTTTGTTGGCAAAAAAGTCTTTCATACCCGCTGCAAGTTTGTCAATATCAAGATCCTTGTCTAGTTTGCTTTGTTGCAGGTTGCCTGCAATAGACACTCCTATTGCATAACTTAGCGTGTCTGCTTTGGTTTTTAATTCCATTGTTTGAGATTTTGAGATGCCTGCACCAAGCATGGCTGCACCGATAATTAATGATTTAATTTTATTCATTGTTACTTTTTTTTGCTTTTTTTTCAAATTAAAATGAGGCGCGAATTTAGTATAAAATCCATAATAAAACCCGTGCCATTTTAAAAATGCACGGGTTAAATTTTAGTTTATATCCAACCTTTGAGGGTGTCTATTAATGCTATTTTACTATCAGTTTAGCTGTCATTTGTTTTTTGCCATCTAAAACTGCAACAAAATATACACCCGAATTAAATTCTGTTAAGGGCAAGTCCAATTGATTTATCTGCCCTTGAGCCACCTCTACCTCTTTGCTTACAAGCACACGACCTGTAATATCGGTGAGCACAAGGTTTACATTATGGCTAGTTGCAGTAAATGTTATGGTGACCAAATCGTTGGCCGGGTTTGGCATTAGTTGAATTCCCGATATTGGAACTTCGATAGACGAAGACTCACGACAATTAATAGTAACCTGTACTCCGGAAGAGAGTTTTTTGCAACCAAAACTATTTTTAACCTCTACACGGTAGGTGCCTGCTTTATTAGCAGTGTAGGCCGAAGCAGTGGCATTGGTAATAAAGTTTGCATTTTTTTTCCAGCGATAAGTTAGGCCTGTTCCGGTATTAGCATTTAGCAACACGCTTTGACCCTGGCAAAATGTTGTAGGACCTGCCGGGGTTATAACAGCTGCAGGCAGCGGCACTATCGTTGCCTTTTTGGGTGCGAGTGTTTTTGCGCAACCATTGGGACCTGTTACCATTACCTTATACGTGCCGGTTGTAACGGCATTGTAGGTTTGTGACATAGCGCCATTAATTATGTTTACTCCTTTGTACCACTGATAGCTGGTGGCCCCGGCACTGTTAGCCATAAGTTTTACGGTATCTCCTGCACATGCACTATCATTGCTATTATACTTGATAAATCCGGTAGGCAAGGCATTCACATTAATAAACGATGACTTGGTTTCTGTATCAGTACCTCCCACACTGGTTGATGTAAGAGAAACCGCATAGCTTCCCGGTGTGGCATAAGTTACTACCGGAAATTGATCGGTAGAAGTAGCCGGGTTTCCTCCTGTAAATGTCCACGTACGGCTGGTTGATGGATAGTTGCTTGACTCGCCAAAATTTACTGTACCTCCCGCACAAACAATAGTTGGCGTACCAATAAAATCTACATTGTGAGCAGGGTTAACCACAATTTTATAACCTACTACGCTTGATTGCTGCGATGTTGGTAATACTCCAAACAGCTTTGCATTAATGGTAATATTAACGGTGATAGGATACGTTCCTTGTGCCGTAGGTGTGCCACTTACCTGTATACATCGATTGCTGCCCCCCGGAAAAGTACAGTTGTTGTTGTAGCATTGATAATTTACACCCGGTGGCATACCGGTAACACTGTTTATTACAATATTGGTTATGGTAGCATAACCCTGCGAGGTATTGGTATCAGTAAGAACCTTTGCCTGTAAGGTAGTAGCATAGGGTTGGTTAAAATATGCCGGTGGCAAATTGGTAAGAGTATCGGGATAAATGCCCGGTACCGTAATATTATTGTCCGGAGTGCACTGACTGTAACTATTTAAGGTTAACAAACAGCATGCGATTAACGCGTAGAAAATTTTTCTCATCAGATTATTATTTTAAATGTTTAATTATTAGGGGACTTTGTTAAGCCAAAAATATATTATTATTTTGATGTTTGAAGAAAAAAAATAATTTTCGACTATGAGTAGTATAATTAGTGAGATAAAAACAGGGATAGGAATAATAAAACTAAACAGGCCCGAAGTATTAAATAGCTTTAACAAGGAGATGGCTATGATGCTTCAACAAACGTTGGATCAATTTGCAGCTGACAATGCGGTTCGTGTAATTTATATAACCGGCAATGGCCGCGCATTTTGCGCAGGGCAGGATTTGGCAGAAGCCATTGCAACCGATGGGCCTGAATTAAAAAGTATTGTAAAGGATCATTATAATCCGATTATTGAAAAAATACGCACCATCGAAAAACCGATAGTTTGTGCCGTAAATGGTGTAGCGGCAGGCGCAGGTGCCAATATTGCACTGGCTTGCGATATTGTTTTTGCTTCAAGCGAAGCAAGCTTTATACAAGCGTTTAGCAAGATTGGTTTAATACCAGATAGTGGAGGCACCTACACACTGCCACGATTGATAGGCCTGCAACGCGCTACTGCATTAATGATGCTGGGCGATAAAGTGAGCGCTGCCGAAGCACAAAGCATGGGCATGATATATAAAGTTTGCGAAGCAGAAATAATGGAAGAAACAGCTATGAAATGTGCCGGCTTATTAGCAACCATGCCCACCAGGGGACTTGGACTAACCAAACGTGCATTGAATGCTTCGCTGTCAAATACACTGACACAACAATTAAATGTAGAAGAACAATTGCAAACCATTGCAGGCCAAACACACGATTATAACGAAGGGGTACAGGCATTTCTCGAAAAAAGAAAGCCGGTGTTTAAAGGAGAGTAGTTTGCTTAATCTGGCAGTCTTTAAATGGATGGCAAATTCGTGCAAGAGAAACAACAATATTTCTTTAGAACGAAACTTGATTAAAAGCATCAGGGTAGCATAACGTGGCGTTTCATTTGTTTTTATAATTGATCTTTGTTTAATTAGAAGTGCTGTGGGCATGAGTAATTCTATTTCTCTGCAATACCATAAATGATATATTTCCAATTGGCTGGACAAATTCTATTTAAAATTAATTGGTCAATTGTTGATAGTAAAGTTCTCTGACTTTCATTTCTGCCAAATGTTCCAAGAACACCTGTAGTATGTATGTCGCAGTACGAAAAGTCGTTAAGAAATTCTTTCATTTCCTTAATAGACACATATCTCCAGGAACTTCCCCAGTTGACAAATCTTTTTCTTAGTTGTTGGTGAAAAGGAGAGGCAATTAGATTTTCTGCAAACAAAAGTTTTCCACCTGGTTTCAATGCTTTGTATATTTCTTTGAAAACCTTTTGTTGAATTTCAACTTTGTCGTTTCTCCCAATTCCGCCTATAATTGATTTGAATACGATAATGTCAAAATAGTTTTCGTATGGAATATTAGTTGCGTCAATATCCTGGTATTTGACATGCGAAGAAACATTGTGTCTAACATGAAGTGGTTGTGCTGTTGTGTGAACATCGTTCAGGTCAGAGCAAACAACTGTCAATCCTTTTAATGCGAGCCAAAGCGAAAGTCCACCTTCTCTACCCCCTAACTCAAGCCCGTTTTTAATTTCATTCCAATCAATATTGCTGTCCCAATACGAAAGTGCCTTAGACCAAGATTTTATGTCCCACTGTATAATGTCTTTCGTTAATTCTTTTGTCATTATGGTGTCGGTTATTTTTTTTGTTCGCGTCAGCCGGAATAAAAAAAAAACAGCCCACAGCTTCACGTTAATTATTTATTGTAAAAATATAAATTACAACGACTCTGATTACATACTTTAGCAAAAAAGAAAAAATCAAGTTTCAAATACTTGCAGGCAAACATATCACAATGGTTAAATCAAAATTTAAATGCAACATATGAGCAGAAAATGTTGTACGCTTTAGTTATGTCTGGTGCGCAAAATTGAGTAAGAGTTTTAGCGCAACGTATAAGCACATAGTTATAATCATCAAATTACCAACCACATTCAGATACAAAAACACCTTTGGCAGTGTAGGTTGCAGCGCATACTAATGGCTTCATGCGTTGTTGAATATCATGTAAACTAAAAATCCTTGTTTGCTCTACTCGAGTGGAGTTTCGAATTTTGGCAAATGTTATGCCCAGTGCTTTTGTCCATTTGTTGCTATTAGTTTGTTTATTTGTTCAACTGCCTTTTCAAACCTTTCGTCCCAAGCACCTTTTATTTCTATAATGTCAATGTTATGTTCTGCCAAAACTTGTCTATGCGAAAGGTCTAATAAATTTCGTTCTACTTCTCTCAATCGCGTTCCGTCTTGTAAATAATCAACATCGTTATTGAGGTAGAGATAAATATTTGCTCTATTGGAATTATAAATGTCAGCACTTGTTTCAAGTTCCTTTTCAAAGGTGAATCTTGAATAAGATTTTGTTGTGTGAATATCGGTGTCAATAATTACGAGCGGACTGTTTGCTAAAATAGTTTTGTCAATCCTCTTAGCGTGTTCTATTGCTACAAGGTGCAAGTCGTCAAAACTGAAATTATTTGAGTTGGCAATAATTTCTCTTGCTGCTTCCAAAACCAAACTGCAATTGAAATGCTTCGAAAGGTTTTCTGACAAAGTTGTCTTGCCTGTTGATTCCGTTCCTAATATCACAACCTTAATTGCAAAGTCGGGTTTCACACTGTCGGGCAAAAATTTCCAATTAGCAAACACATTGTTACGAACAGCAGTAGCCGAAACAGGGAAAAGTTTTTTGGGGATGTCAAAAGCAATGTGCTTTATATTCATAAAGGAAGCAACGAAGTTTCCGTATTCTTCGGATGTAATTAGAAGCGAATAATCAGGCAATTGCTTTTTGTAAATGTCTGCCCAGATTTCAGAAACTTCTTTTGAAGTTTCTGAGGTGTTTGGCAATTCACTTTCTAAATAGTTGAAGGTTCTTACTTCAACTTTCTTTTCATTTTCAAATGTCTTTTCAATCCACCTCTTTCTAACTGTGTCGGGAATATTTTCCTTGTCACTGCAACAGACTAACACTGTGAGGTAGCCACACTTGCTCAAGGCGAAATTTATCATCGCCTCGTGTCCTTTGTGAAAAGGCAGAAATTTTCCGAACACAAATGCTTTAGTCATTGCTCAATTGTTTTCTCCAGTGATAGAGTCCGTAAGATGCAAGCCCAAGAAAAATAAAATATTCAAGTGATAGAAAGAAAATTCCCTTTTTAAAATAGAGGACAACACAAACTAAATCAATAGCAATCCATAAATGCCAATTCTCAATTTTCTTTTTGGCGAGTAGGACTGTAGCAACAATGCTTGAAACCATTACAAACGAATCGGTGAAAGGGTAAGCCGCTTCTATTTTAAAATATGTTGGCAAGTACAAGTGAATATTGGTAAAGAAAAAACCAGAAATCAATGTTCCTATTAGGATAGATGCAGCAAGAAGTATTTTGTTTCTGGAACTTGTTTCAGAAATTTTGTTTTCACTTGTCTTTGAATTCCACTTATACCACCCGTAAAGCGTTACAACGAAAAAGTAAATTTGCAGAAACATGTCTGCATAGAGTTGAACCTGAAAAAACAAAATGAAAAGAAAAAATTCGTTCACTATTCCTGTTGCCCAAGTTAAAATGTTTGCCCTAGATGCAAAGTAAACCGAAGACAATCCAAACAATGTTCCTGTCAACTCAACATAGCTGATTGGGTAATCCAAAATTTGAAATGCAATATTTTTTATTTCAAAGAAGTGCATCAGAAGCTATATTTAAGCGAAACATAAAAGTTAGTCGGTGCTTGCACAAAATATTTTTTGCTTCCGTCAAAATCTATATAGCCATTATTGAAATATTTGGAGTCGGTAATATTGTTTACGAAAACACAAAGCTGAAAACATTTGATGTCATAACTAATTCGTCCATTTATAAGGAAATAACTTTTAACAGTAGAAGTATTTGCAAAGTCAATGAATGATTTGTCTTGATACCTTGCAGAAACTGCTACCGAAAAACCTTTGTAGGAATAAACCGCTTCTTGATTGATGATTAAAGGCGGTGTGAGAATAGGAGTGAACACTTCTTTTTGTTCTTTGATACGACTATAATTGAACGAAGAGTTATTGATGAGTGAAAAACTTTTGTTTACTTTGTAAGTAAGGTTTAACTCAATTCCTGTTCTAAAACTTTGTTCAACTTTATTTGTGAGTGCCAAACCATTTGGTCCAAACTTTCCGTCAAGTACAATTTCATTTTCGAAATCCATGTAGTAAAGATTTAAATTGAAATTCAGTTTACTTGATTGGTTTCTGAAACCAAATTCGTGATTGACAACATACTCAGGCGTTTTGATTGAAATAATGGCGTTGCCTAAACTGTCGGCTAACAAATCATCATTTCCTCCAAACATATCGTTTCTTGTTGGCTCTCTGCCTGTACTACCAATGCTGTAATAAATCACTGAATTTTGTTTTATGTTAATACTCAAACCTGCTTTTGGATTGATGAAATGCCATTCCATTTTTTCAAGGGTAACCGTTCCTTTGTAGTCAAAGGATGAATAACGATATTGAATGTCGGCAAAGAAGGTAAGCCACTTGAAAGTGTAATCTGCTTTTGTAAAAACACTTGCTTCATTTTTATAGCCAGTGTTTATATAAAGTTGGCCTAAAGTTTTTTCGCTGCCTGTGTGTTGGCGGTCATAAATATTTCCATGAACTCCTGTTGTCCAGTTGAATTGCTTTTTTGAAAAAGTATAATTGCTAAAAAAGCCAATTAGGTTGGATTGGAAAGCATACTTGTAAAGTTCGACTGTTGTTGGTAATCCTAAAAAGCCGTTCAGATTAAAATCGTAGTTGCCTTTCAAGAAAGTATAGTAAATACTTGATTGAACTGATGAGTAATTATTTGGTCGCCAATTATTTTGAAGTTTTACCAGACATTGAGTGAACTGGTCTTTTTCATTTTTGTTAGCGTTGGTTTGTCTGTCAATTGAAATTAAAGAATCTGAAACGCCAAGCCAAGCCAATTGGTTTTGTTGGTGCCCGGCAAGTAAATTTATTATCCATGTTGATTTGTCGTAGAACAAACCACTACTGATATAAACAGATTGTGAGTTGTTTGAAGAATTGTATTTATAACCGTCAGAATAAATTTGTGATGCTCTAACATAAAGTGCTTTGCGGTTTTTAACTCCACTGTTGTATTCTCCAAAAGCTCTTAAACTATTAAATGAACCGTAGCCTAAACCGAAAGTTGTTTTTGTTGAATCGTAAAGGTTTGGAGAAAATATCTGAACGCTACCACCGTAACTTCCAACTCCGTTTTTAGAAGTTCCAACACCTCTTTGGATTTGAATTTTACTTACTGAATTAAAGATGTCGGGATAGTTTGAGAAATATGCTCCCTGGTCTTCGGGTTCGTTTAATGGAACTCCATCAAGCGTCATGTTAATTCTTGTCTGGTCAATGCCTCTAAATCGGAAATAGGAATAGCCTTGTGAGTTTCCTGCGTCTGAATAATTTGTGATTGATGGAGTTTCAGAAAGCAAGAACGAAGGTTCTTGCCCTGTTGATTTTGTTTTAAGGTCTATTGAACTTATGTTTTGAAAAGTTATTGGAGTTAACTTGTCGGCTTGATACGTTACAAGTACCTCTTTCAACGTTTTTGTTGTATCAAGTTGCAATGCCTTTTGGGCTTTAAGTTGGTGGCAGGTTAGTATTGTTATTAGAAAAAGTATAAAATATTTCGTCATTCTCTTTTGTTCTTTTTTACTTGTTTCTAAACTGTGAATATGTTGGTTATATAGTTGTTATAGCTTGGGGCATAACGTGAGCCTATGAAAAAACTAAACAGCCCACAGTTGCACGTTAAAAATATGTTGTAAAAATAAAAATTACAACGATACTGCTGACTTACCTTAGCAAAAAAAAATATGCATCACATAACTGCGGGCTGCCGGCATCAAATGGAAATATTAAGTTTAGGTTGCAACATCGATACTGAAAATATTGTACGCTTTATTGATGCTTTTGTAAGCAAGTTCAATTTAGTGAAATTGAAATTAGAAAAGTAATAGTTGCCCCGGTATTTTAAATTACAAAAAGAGCCATAAATCGTATATGGTTACGGTTATGGAATTGTTTTGGTTGTCGAAATTTTCAAATGAGCGTTTTTTGCAAACTGACGGTATGGGGTTTACAATGTTGGGGAGTTTTAGCGCTAAATTTTGTAGAATTGAAATTCCACTTTTCATTTTAACTGAGCACAGGTGAAGTATGGAGACCCCGCTATCTTTAGCTCTACTGACTATGCGGAGATTTGTCTTGTCAAGTTTACTCACACTTTGTTCAGATTGATGTGCACTCTTAGGTGTCCAATCTAATTTTATTCTTTTATAAAATATTTAACATCATTTTCAATTTTCAAAAAATAAATCCCTTTCGCTAAAGTTTGTGTTTTGATTTTGATATAGGAATCTGTGATAGTTTGATTAAACATTTTTTTACCATTGGCATCATATACGGAAATTTCCTTACCGGTCATGTTGTTTGAAAATGTAACATTTAAATAATCGTTAGTCGGGTTCGGAAATATTTTCCACTGCGGTTCTTCACCTTCAAGCAAAGTAAATCCAACATTGGTGTTGGTGCTTGCAATTATCTTTGCGAAGTAGATATTCATTATCCCATTTCGGGTATCGCCCCAAACAGTGCAAAGTGTATCACCTGTATAAACACAGCTCATAAAATCATTTCCGCTAAGAGTAAGAAGAGAATCAAAATCAACAAATTGGCTCGTCATTTTTTTATTTGTAGAAAATGTTTGTCCGTTATCGGAGCTTGTGGCATAATAAAAATCATAGCCGGCATTCCAAAATCCGTTTGCAACTGAATTGCGTCTGTCGCGCCATGTAACAACCAGATTGCCTTGTTCATTGTATGAACCCCACACCATATCCTGTGCTTTTCCATTAGACAATGAATCGTCATTTATACGAATCGGACTACTCCATGTTTGACCACCATCGTTAGTATGAAATGCCATAATATCAGCATCGCCATTTTGTGCATCGGGAGTTAAAAAAATCAATTTGTTGCTGTCTGCATATTGTGCAATTAGTTGGTATCCGTTTTTGAAATTGGTATCATTTGCCGCAGGAATAGCTGCAAATACAGTGGTGTATGAAAAGTTTTGCCCTTTGTCATTTGATTTTGCAAAGTAGTATGCTGGTAAAGGATTTTGACTATTTACATAACTCGGATAAACAGCGCAGAAATTTCCATTTATTGTAGTTGCCGGAGCCGCCATTGGAGCAGCAATTAAATTTCCAACCAAATGCACCCCTCCATCTACATTGGCAATAGAAGTCCATGTATAACCACTATCAGAAGAAACTTTATAATAGTTTCTATTAGGTGGTGCAATCCAGGGAGCGGGTTTGGTGGTAATGTAAAGTGTTCCTGAATTTACTGTGTTGGAATTGTCAACTACAAGCCAGGGTCGGTCAATAGGTCGTTTGTTTGCTACATCATACATGTCAAAGGCTTTTGTCGGAGCGTTCCAGTTTAATCCGCCATCAAAAGAGCGGGAAACATAAATTCCTCCGCTATCGGGTGCTTGCTTATAATCGATGTATGAAATATACAATAATCCGGTCTTGTCAAAAGCCATAGAAACATCAGCCGAACCATAACCGGTTCCGAAATGAGGCAATGTGTTTACGATGCTCCACGAATTACCACCATCAAAACTTGCCCTTGTTTTAATTGCAATTTTATATTGTCCATTTGAAAACTTGAAACCCATCCAGGCGGCCACTAAGTTTTGATTATTTGTAGGATTGATAACCAGGTAAGGTTCACCGTCAAATAGAATACCGTTGCTAATGTTTGTATTGGTGGTTTGGGCATTGCCTATGTAAAAGGCAACAAGTAAAACATAAATTGAGAGTATCTTTTTCATCATTTTTTTGTGATGTTTTTTGTGCAAAGGTTTAACTTATTTCAATATAGTCTTTAACACCAAAGTTGGATTAAATGTTTGAAGCCTCAATAGCGCTATGGCTAACAACAGCCTGTAAAATAAACAACTCTACAACAGCTGCAGGTTAACAACATGTGGTAAAAATAAAAATTACAACGACACCGTTGACGTGTCTTTGAAAAAAAATAAATATGCATCACAGAGCTGAGGGCTACCGCAACCAAATGGAAATATCAAGTTTAGATTGCAATATCGATACTGAAAATATTGTACGCTTTATCGATGCTTTTGTTTGCAAACTCGATTTCGTAAAATTGAAATTTGAAAGAGGAATTGTTGTCGTGGTATTTTAAACTACAAGAGGCATAAAGCGTATATCGTTACCGTTACGGAATTGTTTCGGCTGGCAAAATTTTCCAAAATGGGTTTTTTCATATCCTGACGTTTTGCAAATACAAGAATTTGGCGATTACGGAGCACTAAACTGTCTGCTACCACTGAGCTTGATACGAAGCACAAAATTTCATTTAACCACTGAACCGCCAATTTCTTGTAGCTGCTATTATAGACGCATTTTTCTATCGTCAAGTTGTTTCGTCATTTTCTACTAGTGTTTTAAGTGTCAGTTTAAGAAAGATAAAACCAATTGTTCCCGCAATAAGTGAAGCAATTAGAATTGCAATTTTTGAATTGTTTACGTTGTCTGCATTGTCAAACGCAAGAAGCGTAATGAAGATTGACATTGTAAAACCGATACCGCCTAAAAACCTGCACCAATTATATTTTTCCATTTCAAGTCTGTCGGCAATGCACAAAGTCCCAAGCCAACACCGATAAACGAAAAGAGCCAAATGCCTAAAGGCTTACCGATTACGAGTCCTACAATAATCCCTAAACTATTTGTTTGTCCTAAACCACTTTGCCAACTATCGCCAACCGCAATGCAAGTATTAGCTACTGCAAACAATGGCAGAATAAAAAAAGCAACTGGTTTGTGTAAGAAATGTTGAAGAATATATGAAGGTGATTTTTCTCCACCGTTGCCAAATGGAATGGCAAATGCCAACAAAACACCAGTTATTGTAGCGTGAACACCTGAATGCAACATAAAATACCACATTGCTGCACCACCAATTAAATATGGAATTAGGTTGTGAACTTTCAATCGGTTTAGAATGAGTAGAAACGCAAAAATGCCCAATGCAATAAATAAATTTACAAATGCAATTGAGGTCGTGTAGAAAATTGCAATAACTATGATTGCTCCCAAGTCGTCCATTACTGCCAAAGCTGTCAAAAATATTTTTAGAGAGGTCGGAACACGATTGCCTAAAAGAGATAATATGCCGATAGCAAAAGCAATATCTGTCGCCATTGGAATACCTGCACCTGCTTGAGTGTCTGACCCGAAGTTGAGCAATAAAAATAGTCCAGCTGGAACAATCATACCGCCTATTGCTCCAAAGATTGGTAATGAAGCATTTTTTATGTCAGAAAGTTCTCCTTGATAAATTTCTCTTTCTAACTCTAAACCGATGAGGAGAAAAAAGATGGTCATTAGTCCGTCATTAATCCAATGAACAATACTGTGTCCACCCAAGTCAATATGCCAAAAATTAATATAGTCTGTCTGCCAGGCAGAATTAGCAAGAACAAGTGAAAGAGCTGTCACGAAGACTAAAATTAGTCCGCCTGTTTTTTCGCTGTCAAAAAAATCGGTAAATAACTTAGTGAGATTCATTTTTCTTTGCTGTCATTAGACCTAACATCATTACAAGAACTGAAAGTATAATGGTTTGTATGATGAGGGATTTGTTTACGATTGATATGTTTTGTTCGGGCAAAATGGCTAAGAAAAGTAGAATGGTGATTAGTCCCCTTGGTGCTATAAATAAAAGTGGTGATGCCGATATCTTAGAAATTTTAAGTGCAAGCCATCTGACCAAAATGATTGAAGTTACAATGGCGGCAGCCCAAGGAATAGTTTCAGGATTGAAAATTTCTTTTGCTTCCATTAGAAAACCAAACAACATAAAGAATAATGCACGAATTAGAAAAGTTGCCTCTACTGTAATCTCCTTGAACTTCTTTACTTCTTTGTCTAACTTTTCGGGTCTTAATTTTTCAATCCAGTTAAACTGTTTCAGTTCGTCAAGATTGCCAAGAAATAAACCAAAAACAAGAATAAAAATTAAGCCAGGCAAATGATAAACTTTAGAAACTGCATAAATGAGAATGACCATTAAAATAATTGGAGTAAAAGTGATGTGATGTTTAATACGGCTTAGTAAAAATGAAAGTCCTAAAACTGCGAAAAATGAAATGACAATGATGAGAAGCAATTCCAAAGCAAAGTTCCCAAATGATTGAGCATTGATAATTTCGTTGAGTGCAATGAAATTGAAAAACAAAACACCAAAAATATCTGACAAACTGCTTTCATAAATTGTAAACTCTTTATGATAGGCAGAAAGATTTCTAACGCTTGGTATAGCAATAGCACTGCTGATAACGCAAAATGGAATTGCATTTACCAACGCTATTTTAAAGGATACTTGCCCGAAGTATTGAAAAGCAAATGCAAAAAGAAATGCCAATGCAAACATTGGAATAAGTGCATTGAGTGATGATTTTTTAATTATTGAGATTTTTGATTTGTTGAGTTCAAGTTCTAAGGAACCTTCCAACACAATAAGGATTAAACCAATTGTTCCGAATATTGGCAGTAGTGGATTTAAGTCAGGAATATGTAATTGGAAGAAGTCAGTTGTTTGTCTGACTAACCAACCTAAAAGCAAAAGCAGAATAACGGAAGGAATTTTTGTAAGAGGCGAACTAATGTCAAAGATATATGCCAGCAGAAGTAGTAGGCAGATTGTGATAATAATAGCTGTGGTCATATTTTACTTAGTCAAGTTAAGTAGTTCAGAAAAACTTTGTTCATTAAGTATTATGTCTGCATGGTGATTTAGCAATTCGTCTTTTGAACAAAAGGCAATTCCAAGCCCAGCTTCTTTAATCATGCAAAGGTCGTTCATACTATCGCCAATGGCAATACAGTTTTCTTTTTGGATGCTGTATTTTTCAAGTATGCTTAACAGTGCATTGGTTTTGCAAAGCGAATGCTTGCACAAACTCTTTGCATTGCTGAAAAGAAAGGAAGGAATTTTTACTTCGCCTGTGCAAATGCTTTTTGAAAATTCAAGTTCATTGGAAAGTGAAAAATCCATTCCCAATTTGTTTTTGATGTGGTTGGTAATGCAGTCGTAACTATCTGAAATAATTCCAACCATGTAGCCCCGCTGTTTGAGTTGTGAAATTATTTCCTTTGTTCCCTCTATTACTGAAATGCTATCAGCTACTTCAATCAATTCACTAATTGTTTTTCCTTTTAGCAGTGTGGCAATTCTTTTGGTGAGAATGATAACATCAGTTTCGGCAGAACGAATGTTCATCAACTCTTTTTTGAAATTAAATTTGCCTGCACAGGTATCAATAAAGCGACCTTGCAAAAGCGTGTTATCCATATCAAACACAACCAATTTGCTGAGTGTGCTGAGTTGGTTATCTAAAACAGGTGCATATCTATCAGTATGCCTATGTCCACACCGTAATCGTCTCTGAAATCTAATTGCAGAAAGAGTGATTTTTTTCCTGCAATCATTCCGCTTAGAGGTTGACTAAACCGAAGTAAGTCAGGGAAGAAAATACTGAGAAGTGGTTTTGCTACAAGTTCTGTTACCCTACCAGCATTGCGATTGAATGAGGATTTTACAAAATCAACTTCACCTTGCAAGATGGGGTCGGTCAATAATTTAATGGTATAGTGAGGATATGGGTCAATGTCGCCATCAAGAAAAGCAATGATGTTATTAGTTGCACACAAGATACCATCTTTCATAGATGCACCTTTACCCAATTTGGTGCTGGTGATAACCTTTGCTCCATGTTCCTGTGCGATAGAAACTGTCTTGTCCAGCGATTTGTCGTCCACTACAATTACCTCCGTTACATGAGGTTGCCCTTTTGCAAAGGTCACAACACTGGCAATGTTTTCTTCTTCGTTAAGTGTTGGAATAATTACTGTTATCATTTGTTGTTTATAGATTTTGTCAAAGGTAACTTTTTGAGCCGGCATGCCGCTATGAAAAACGGTATTTGTGCGTGGGGCAAAAGCAAATGTGAAGCAAAAGTGCGTTAGCTTTTTGCGTGGCTTTGCTTCTCTTTTGCTTTTGCGAAGGATAGTCAAACGGCTTTGCCGAAGTTTAACTTTCGGTCGTTGTCCGCTCAAAACTTTGATAGAAGCACTGTCCCAATGCAGTTGCAGCTAACGTCAGCCTGTGAAAAACCAATTCATCAATATCTGCACGTTAACAACATGTGGTAAAAATAAAAATTACAACGACACTGCTGACATACCTTAGCAAAAAAAAAATATCTATCACATAGCTGAGGGCTGCCGGCATCAAATGGAAATATCAAGTTTAGATTGCAACATCGATACTGAAAATGTTGTACGCTTTATCGATGCTTTTGTTTGAAAGCTCAATTTAGTGAAATTGAAATTTGAAAGAGTAATTTTTGACCTGATATATTAAAGAGCTAAAAGCGCCACAAATCGTATACACCATAGTTAAACAATTGCAATAAATAAAATTGCTTTACTATTACACCTAAGCAATTTAGCACGCCCCCCCTCCAGCAAAGCCACTCAATTATGACGACACCCCATGCCGGTGTCGCTGAACACCGTATAGACAAAAGCCCCACGTATTCGACTCGCCCAGGGGCTTTCGTCTATACGGCTAAATGTTAGCGGTTCGTTGTTATTTCCTGTCGTCCCGTGTCGGCTAATTTTACAGGTGTCTTGATGCGTTGGCTTGCGAGCTCTTTTTATTTTTTGGTGCGGTTGCATTGTGTGTTTGCAAAAAAATAAAATGTGCTTGCAAATGCGGTGGCATATTTAGTCATTTCATTCACATAATTTTATTGCTTCATCAAGGACAGTTTTTAATCTTGTTTCTTTCACGCCTGCTTGCAGTAATAAATTTTTATTGTTGTAAATGTCTCTTACAAGCACATAGTTTTTTTCAAGTAGCCATTGCTTTTCATGGCGTGTAAGAGATGTAAGGCAGGTTAATGGATATAGTCCTGAATTATCAATAATATCTTTTAACGCTTTGTTGTGAGGGTAATCCCAACTAAGCATATTCAAGCCCTTGCAGTTTCCGTACTCCAAAGCATCTCTTGTAAACTTCGCGTTGGTAGTAATCCATCCGGCAAACATACTCTCCTTATCTTTGAGTAAACCATTTGCTAAAACATCTTCAAATCTCGATTGAATGTAGAGTGGTGTTTTTACATCAACAGTAATACCGGATTGATTCCGATATTTGCATTCCATAAGAATCATCTGATTTTCTTTTTCAGCAATAACATCTATTTCATGACTCACACATTTTCCCTGCAGTATTCTCCCTACCTGAACAATATAGCCCTGATGTTTGAATAGTTCACCCACAAAATTCTCAAAAGGAAAACCAGAAGGCCCCAGTTCCATAATTCCCCTTTTTAAATAGTAACGGGCAGCGTGAGGTTTTGATTGATGGCGAAGTAAACGGAATGCTTCGCTGTATATTTTTTTAGTGCTGATGCCCTGATATAATTTAGGTAATAATGTTTCAATTATTAAATTGATTTCTTCCGAAGTTGCTTTTGCCCTTTCTAAAGAATTTCGCAATTTCTTTATTGAAAAAGGTTCGGTTGCACCGGAAGCTTTTGTGACAACTATTTTATTTCTCATTTCTTATTCTTTTAATCCATTTTTCAATCTCAACTGCCCAAAATACAATAATCGATGCGGCTACAGTTATTGCAAGTTCGTAAGATGTTAAGGGTTGTGTTCTGAAAACATCATTAAAAAATGGGGTGTAAATAATCATCAATTGTAGTGCAACTGTTATTATGAGCCCCAACATGGGCTTATTTGAAAACACTCCAATTTTAAAAATGGATTCGCTCTCTGAGCGGATTGCCATTACATGCCCCATTTGGCTGAAACAAAGCACTGTAAAAGCCATTGTTTGCCAATGAGAATTTTCACTATGTATTGCCCATGCCTGCATTCCGATGGTTACTACTCCCATAAGAAAACCGACCCACAGAATATGCCATGCCATACCTCCTGCAAAAATATTTTGCTTTGGATTTCTTGGCTTTCGTTTCATAATGTTTGCATCTGATGGCTCAGAAGCAAGAGCTAATCCAGGTAGTCCATCGGTTACAAGATTTATCCATAGAATGTGTATTGCTAACAATGGGATTGGTAAACCAAAAAATGGTGCAAGAAAAATTGCCCATATCTCTCCTGAGTTTCCGGTCATAATATATTTGATGAATTTCAGAATGTTATCAAAAATTCTTCGACCATGTTTTACTGCAACTACAATGGTGGCAAAATTATCATCGAGCAATATCATGTCTGATGCTTCTTTAGATACTTCTGTTCCATTAATTCCCATGGCAATGCCAATGTCTGCATTTTTAAGGGCAGGAGCATCATTCACCCCATCGCCTGTCATGGCAACAAAATGATGTTTGTCTTGCAAGGCAGTTATGATTTTTAGTTTTTGTTCGGGATTAACTCTGGCATAGACACGCACCTTCTCAACTATTTTCTCAAACTCATCGAGAGTTAGTTTGGCAAGTTCAGAACCTGTTAATACAATATCTTCTTCAGAAGCTATTATTCCTATTTTTTTGCAATGGCTGTGGCAGTTAGTTTGTGGTCGCCTGTAATCATTACCGGAATAATTCCAGCTTGTTTACATTCTGACACGGCTTGCTTTGCTTCTTCGCGTGGCGGGTCAATCATCCCTGCAAATCCAATTAATGTTAGGGAGGATTCAATTTCGTTTGCAATTAAACTTTCAGGAACAGAAGGAAGTATTCTCACAGCATAACCTAACACACGATAACCCTTTGATGCCATCTCATTTACTTTGAGTTCAAATTCAGGAATAGATTTTTTCTGATCATCATCAAGTTTTTCAAAAAGCACTTCAACAGCACCTTTTGTAATTGCAACAATTCCTTTGTTGGTTTTATGCAATGTGGTCATGCACTTTTGTGTGGAATCGAAAGGGATTTTTCCAACTTGCGGAAATTTTATTTCCAAATCAGTTCGCTTAAATTTTTTGTCGAAAGTATATTGAATCAATGTAGTTTTGGTTGAATTGTTTAACTATTTTCCATCATTATCATTTGTCATATCATTGTTCAATGCCATTGCAGTTAATAAAGCATTGCTTTCTGAAAATATGGAATTAATTTCTGCATCTGCTGTTTCAAAAACTTCCTGCACAGTCATTTTGTTCAGCGTAAGTGTGCCGGTTTTATCAGAGCAGATGTAAGTAACAGAGCCGAGCGTTTCAACAGCAGGAAGTTTACGGATAAGTGCATTGCTTTTTACTAATCGCTTTGCGCCAAAAGCAAGTGCAATGGTTATAAGTGCAGGCAATGCTTCGGGTATGGCTGCAACGGCAAGCGAAATGGAAGTTAGCAGCATGGTTAAAATATTTTCGCCACGGAGCCAGCCAATAACAAATATTATTGTGCAGATGATAAGTATAACAACAGATAATCGTTTTCCAAAAGCAGCTAAACTTTTTTGTAAGGGTGTTGAAGTTTCATCGGTTTGAATCAATTTAGCAATGCGACCGAGTTCAGTATTCATGCCTGTTGCCGCAACATAAGCAAGTGCCCGACCATTGGTAATAAATGTTCCTTTGAATCCCATATTAATTCTGTCACCAAGCGGGTAATCGCCTTCGGGAAGTTCGTTGGGATTTTTTTCAACATTATGTGATTCGCCAGTCAGTGCTGATTCGTCTACTTTAACCTGATGTGTTTCAAAGAACCGTATATCAGCAGGAATAATATTTCCGGCTTCGAGCATTACCACATCTCCGGGTACTAAATCAGATGCAGGAATATCAATCACTTTTCCTTCACGCAATATACGTGCGTTAGTAGCTGCCATTAGTTTCAATGCCTCCATGGCTTTTTCGGCACGATACTCTTGTATAAAACCCACAACTGCATTAAGAATAATGATGGCAAGAATAATTACCGTATCTTTTACATCTCCTAAAACACCGGATATAATTGCTGCTGCAATAAGAATGAGAATCATGAAATCTGTTAACAGATGTAGCAGCATCTGCACAATAGTTTTCTTCTTTTTATCTGTAATCTGATTTTTTCCGTACTCTTCCAACCGTTGTGTAGCGGAAACATTATCAATGCCTGTCGGAGTTGTGTTTAATAACTGTGATATTTCGGAAAGTGGGAGTAAATGCCAATTCATTTTATTTCTTTATAAATAAATATGTCATCAGAGCCATATATAGAAGTGCAATTATTAAAGTATCAAGGCTTAAAAGCCATATTTGCTTTTTCTTAGGTTTAAAAAGAAGTCCTAAACCTACAACAGCCGTCATGATAATGGTGATAAAAACCGATAATAAATGTGTGGGAGAAATGGCATTAAACAAGGAACCTTCCCGATAAAAAACATCATCAATACCCAGTATAAACATATTAAACACATTGCTGCCCAATAAATTCCCGACAGCCATATCTAATGAACCCATTCGTAATGCAGCTAATGAAACTACCAACTCTGGCAATGATGTGGCGGCAGCAATAAATAGTGTGCCGAAAAAGGCATTACCTAAACCCGTATGTGCTGCGATATGCTCACCAAAATAGGGTAGAAATATAGCTGCACCAATTACAATTAAGGCATGTAGTGCATAGCCACCAATAACTTTTTTAAGGTCGGCCGAATGGGTAGGGCTTTGAGGAGTCTCAAATGGTGGAGATTCAATTAAAGCGGCTTGTTCATATTTGAAAATGCCCCAAATGGATACTAAGTAAACGCCAAAAAGGACAAAAGAAAAACTGCTTATCCATAATACAGACGGTATTTCATTCGACAAGTAAATTGCCATGCCTGCCACCGTTAATAAAATAATTCCGAAAATTGCTGCTACAATATGGCTCGATTTGACCATTGAAAAAAGAGGTTGTTTAATTCTAGCGTCTAAGACAGAAAGTATGAGCAGGTTAAAAACACAACTACCGAAAATATCACCGGCTGCCAGGTTTGGTGCTTTAACAATGGCTACTGAACTTATCCCTGTAATCAATTCCGGTAAAGAGGTAACTGATGCCATTAAAATAAGTCCTACCCATGCTTTGCCCATACCTGTGAGGTCGGCAATTTTATCTCCATAAAAGGAAAGTTTCGTGCCACTGAAAATAATTACCGCAGCACAAACAGCAAATCCTAAAATATTTATGTATAAATTATCCATATTCATTCTGATTTAATTCCAATTTCTTCTTTTTGACTATCATTAACCATAATAAATTCTATTAAATTGGTATTGCAAGTAAAGGAATGCGAATATGGTAAGCGGTAGTTTTCGTTATGCTTTTATGAAACAAATTGTTCCAAAACCCTTTGTGTTTAATTGGTGATATAGCCAGGATATCTGTCTTATCGTTTAATGTGATTTCTAAAATTGCTTTTGATATATCAGTTCCTTCTGTATGCTGAAATGTTATTGAAACATTTTCACATTCCTTTTCAATTTTTCTTTTGAATTTGGTATGTAGTTTTTCTTCCGATGCTGCTGTTTGCTCTCTATCATCAATATGTAGAATATTTATTTGTGCCTTAAATGTCTTATTCCATTCAGAAATAAATCTGATTGCCTGAATATCTGATTTGTGATAGTCAGATGCAAAAGTTATTTTTTTCGGAATTCTAAATTTACATCCTTTTGGTATAGCCAATACCGGACACGGTGCTTTAGCCATTGTATCTGCAGTAAAACTTCCAATAATAACTTCTTTTAATCCACTTGCCCCTGTAGTTCCCATTACTATTAAATCGATTTTCTTTTTCTTGCAAAATTCTACCAATCGAATACTTTCCGGTCCCCGGTCAACATGAATAGAAACAGAAAGTTGCTTGTTCTTTTTTAAAAGACCTTCTTTAATTTTATCAAGTCGCTTGATTAAATTATTTTCTGTTTCAAGATTTTCTTTTGTGCTTTGTGTATAAGAGTAAAAACCGCTTTCAAAGGGAATGAACGCATGATAAAGAATAATTGAAGAATTAAATTTCTTAGCCAATCCGATTGCATAGTGGATTGCATAATCGGCTGGGATTGAAAAGTCAGTGGGAACGAGAATTGTTTTCATAATTTCAACTTTTTAATTGTCAATAAAGGCATCCAAGTATGAAATGCCATTTGTCGCGTTACACTCTTACCAAATAATTTTTCAAAAAAAGTAAGGTCATGGGTGAACATTGCGAGCATGTCTGCTTTTATATAGGCATTGTATTCATCAATTCCTTCCATAATATCATCGTTGATTGAAACATGGAAAGTAATTTTGGGATATTTAATTTGAAGTTTATCAACAATAGTCTTTGTGTTGATTTTCTTTTTAGATTCTGAAGAGACAATGTGCAGAATATGAATATTAGAATCAAACAATTGTGCTAATGGCAAAATCATTTTCAATTCTTTAATTAGATTCAAAAAATCTGTTGCGTAAACAATATGTTTGAGATTATTAAACCTGGCAAACTCAGGAATCGTGATTACAGGAATGTTACTATTGTTTATTACTGCTGTTGCATTGCTTCCTATCAGAACCTTTGTCAAACCAGTTGCACCTTTTGTTCCCATAATAATCAAATCGATGTTATTGTGAATTGCATAACTCTCTACAACGTCTTCTACTGGATACCCTTTAATAATTTCATAGCTGATATTCAGTTTGCCTTTATTCTCTGCTTTTGATGTGTTTTAAATTAAAGTAAGTAAAATTATGAAATAAGAATTTAAAAGTATTTGATAAAAGTCATAATAGAATTTGATGCTTTCCAATATTAAGTTAATGCCTATTTTTTGTTGCCATGCGGTCGGGCAAAATTAAATGTGGTGCTTTTGTGTCGGCTTGTGTGTTGGCAAAGCACCTCTTTTAATTTTGCGAAGGGTCGGCTGTCTTTCATTTTTTCTGTCGATATTTTGATAGTCTGTCTGTCTTTTTACAATGACCGCTAACGTCAGCCTGTGAAAAAACCAAAAACCATTTCCTCAACAGCTGCACGTTAACAACATGTGGTAAAAATAAAAATTACAACGACACCGTTGACATACCTTAGCAAAAAAAATAAATATGCATCACATAGCTGAGGGCTGCCGGCATCAAATGGAAATATCAAGTTTAGATTGCAACATCGATACTGAAAATGTTGTACGCTTTATTGATGCTTTTGTTTGCAAGCTCGATTTACAGAAATTAGATTTTGCAGTAAGCACCATAAAAGATGAAGGCCGGCCATCGTACCACAGCAGTATATTCTTAAAAATATATTTGTATGGCTACCTCAATGGAATACGCAGCAGCCGCAAGCTTGAGCGCGAGTGCACGCGCAACATCGAAATGCAATGGCTCTGTGGCAAGTTGATACCGAGCTACCATAGCATTGCCGATTTTCGTAAGGACAACCCAAAGGCATTGCGCAATACGTTCAAGTTATTTGTAAGTTTTCTTAAAGACATTGACTTAATAGGAGGAGAGCTTATTGCAATAGATGGGACCAAAATACGCGCCCACAACAGCAAGAAAAATAATTATTCGCAGAAAAAAATTGAGCGCCACTTTACATTCATTGAAAATAAAATAAGTGAATATATGGCACAATTGGATAAATGCGATGCAGCCGAAGACGAGATAAAAATCACAAACATTACCAAAAAGATTGAGCAACTTGCAGCGCGAAAAATATTTTATGAAACACTGGAAACAGAATTAAAAGAAAGTGGCGACACGCAGATAAGCACCACCGATGCCGATGCACGCGCATTGCTCATACAAGGCCAGGTAGTAGAAGTAGCCTACAACACACAAGCAGCCGTTGACGATAAGCACAAACTTGTAGCTGCCACACACACCATAAACCGTAACGACAGAAACGCCCTTACCGATATTGCCACCGAAGCAAAGCAAAATATGGATGTATCAACGTATACAGCTATAGTAGATAAGGGATACCACAACGGCCGGCAAATACAGCAGGCCACCAATGCCGGCATAGTAACCATAGTAGCACCACCCGAAATAGTAAACAGCAACGAGCATGGCACCACCCCCGATTACGTAGTAACTAAGTTTGTATACGATGAAAGCACCGATACATATACATGTCCACAAGGCGCAACACTAACAACCACAGGCACATGGCATCGCAAATCGCGCGAGCGCGATACTTACCAATTTAAAAAATACCGTACACCAAAATGTAAAACCTGCCCTGCAAAACACCTGTGCACAGGGCGCGCCAAAGGAGGCCGCGAAATAGAACGCAGTGAGTTTGCTGCCGAAGTTGAAGCCAACAATGCTCGCTATAACAGCCACAAGGAAACATACCGCAAGCGACAAGAAATAAACGAACACATATTTGGTACAATAAAACGAGTATGGGGATATTACTACACAAACTTGAAAGGATTAGAAAAAGTAAATGGCGAATGGAGCCTCATCATGACAGTTTACAACATCAAGCGCACAATCAACATACTAGGTATACAGCCACTGTTAGAGAAACTAAAAAACTGGAATCCTGACTACACAAGGATTTCACGGCTAAAATCAAAAACGACCGCATTACATCAATTTCTACGCATTCAATTTCACGAGCATAGTGTAGCAGCGTAAAAAACAACCCCCGTTAAAAACGCCACAAATCGTATATGGTCACCGTTACGAAGCTGTTTCGGCCGCCAAAATTTTTAAAAGGTAGGTTTTTTCACATCCTGACGTTTTCGGGCTTGGCGAAGGTGGCGATTTTTAACACTAAACTTCATACGAAGCACCAATGTTCAAATATAGTAAAAACTGTCATACGAAGCACTGAACCGCCAATTTTGCCAAACCCTGTGTTAGCAGTAGTTGTTATTCCTCTCTTGTTAAATTGTCACTGTCAACTTTAAGCATTGTGAAACTTTTTAAAAAACCACACTTTCAACAAGTCTGCTGTAAGTATATATGATGCTACAATAGTTAGCATGGCTCCTAAGTTTAGAAATGGCAAAGGTGTCAAGCCAATATCATTAGCAAATGGTAAATATGGTAACCCAAGTGTCAATACTAATCCCACAATACTTAAAATGAATAGATATTTACCGGGTTTGCTTTTGAAAAAGTTTTTATGTGTTCTAATGATAAATAAAATAAACAACTCAGTTAAAATTGATTCAATAAACCAGCCCGTTTGAAATGCCGATTCTT